>BPTK01000060.1 GCA_023705905.1 Candidatus Heimdallarchaeota archaeon | reverse complement strand
GTTTCTTCCCATAGCCTTTATGTTGCCACTGAACTGGTTTATTGCTAGAAGAATGCAACTCTAAAGATTCTCCATAAACATGAAGTTCTCGAACCACTATTGTAGGATCTTCATTAAATTCTGGTCGGATTATATCATTGCTTAGTTCACGAAGACGTAAAAACCCTATGAGTACATCATTCTGAACCTCTTCGAAAGAAAGAAAATGTTCTATCCCTTCACTAGCGGCGTATTTACGCTGAATAAAATGTATGGAATCCATGTCAAGTTCTCCTTTATTTTGATAGACATAACGTCCAATCTCTCGACAACGAATACATCGACATTTCTTTCCTTCACGTTTTAAAATAGCTTGAGCATCAAGTCTAAGGTCACTTTTGTTTGGACCACCTGCTATTTGGTGAGCAGGTATATCTCTTAAAACTCTCTTAATTCTCACGTAAGGAGGTACCATGGTTTTGATTTCAGCTACTAGTTTTGCTGTTTCTTCATTTGATAAAGCTGTATAATCACCTGCAACATAATCATCATACAATTGCGTTCCTGGGATAACCATGGTCGGGTAAATCTTAATCTCATCGGGACAGTATCTACTATCATTGAATAAATGGTAAAAGGAGGCAATATCTCTGCTGTAAGATGACCCGGGTAAACCTGGCATCATATGTGCGGTTAGTTTTAGTCCTGAATCTCTTGTGAATTTAAATGAATCAATTACTTCCTTAGTTCCATGACCACGTTTCATTTTCTCCAAAACATCATCAAAGACGGATTGTACGCCTAGTTCCAAACGCGTTACACCATAATCTATCAAATGATTAATTTTGTCTTGTGAAACCTGGTCTGGTCTTGTTTCTACTGTCAATCCAATACAACGATATTTTGCTGTCTCATTCAATTTATGAGCTTCTTGAATAGTTGTAGAATCAACTCCATTCATAGCGTCAAACATTCGCAAAATAAACTCTTGCTGGTATTCAAGAGGTTGGTGAGTATATGTTCCACCCATAATTATAGCATCAATTTTTTCAGCAGAGTGGCCTATTGCTTCTAGTTGTTTTATCCGTTCTTGAACTTGAACATATGGATCGTAATTACTGCGAATTCCTCTCATAGTTGTTGGTTCATAACCAGTATAACTTTGAGGTCGATCATTATCAGGACCACCTGGACACACTATACACTTCCCATGGGGACATGGCCAGGGTCGAGTCATAACAGCGACAACAGCGACACCAGAAAGAGTTCTTACTTTTCTCTTCATTAAAACAGGCAACAGTTTCTTTTTTTCTTCTTCTGTGCAAATAGCTAAAATATCACTGTTTCTTGGAAAAGAGTCAAGATGATATTTTCTAGAGATTCCTCTCTTGATTTGATTTAAATTAGCATCATTAACATTATCAAGACTAAGTAATGCTTCCTTAATTTCGATATGAGCTTGCTCTGGTTCCTTCATTGGAAATTCGTTCTCTTAAAAATGAAAGGTTTATCTGGAACGACGCTTAGCTCCCATACTTTGAGGTTGGCCAGCATATTTTCCAAGAATTATTCTCTTGACATATTTATTTCGAAGTCCTCTACGAGGAATAGGACTTGATCTTTCTTTTGCTGTAACTTTGGGAGTTTGTTTTCTAACTTTTCCTGCTTTTTGTAATGATCCGTGGCCCATGAAAACACCTTGATAATCTAATTTATCGGTTCAGATATGCTTTAAAAACTTATAGATTTTGGTTTTGAATAGTTCAGCAAGTATTCTAGTAAAACAGTATTTAAATTCGACAAAGTATTATCCCCCTTTTTAAACGAATTCAAGGATTAAAGTGTAGGAATGGTGTCTATATTGACATGGAAAATGGTTTTCAAAATATATGCAGAAAATACGGAGAAATCTCTAGAACTAGCTAGATACAAACTAAGTGATATGAAAAATGTCAAACAATTTCTTACACAGTTTTTCGATGAACAGAGAGAATGGTTAACTTGCGAGAAGAATTGCGGAAAAGGATTAGGATACGAAGTTGTTCTTGTTGATGATAATGGTAAAGATTTACCCTTAAAAAATTTATATGAAATATTACATTCAAAAGATGATATCTTCTCTATTTTCAGTATGACAACAGATGCGATAGGTGAATTATTAGCTGAAGGTGCAAGCTAAATTCATTCAAGTTGGAAGCGCTTAAAGAAACAACTCAGATCTAATGGTACTTACTGAATGCCAGTACCCATAGAACCGCAAGTGGTTTTACTGTAATAGTTTTCCAAATGAGTTAGGTTGGAAGGTATTCATGGGAAAAACGAGTCTGGAGTGAAGAAATTATTGTAGAGATAAAATCCTACTGCAACAATTATGATAATGAAAACTATCGGTATTATTATCCCAAGAATCTTTTGTGGTTTTTTTTTCTTGCCCATATTTCTTTGCTCCAGACATGGCATCATAGGAACCGGAAACTGAAACTCTAGAACTATTTATTATCTTGTGAGACGGAGCGGTACTATGATCTAAACTAGATTCACAGTTAATACAAAATTCATTTCCTTCATCATTTTCAAAATTACAATTTGAGCATGAAATAGATCGTGTCACAAATCTCCCCAACATAAAATTACTAATAATAAATATTAGTATTCGATTTAGCTAAGAAAATGCCCGAAAAAGGGATTTTTGCTTTAACAGGAAGGAAATTTCCTATTTTGTAAGAATTATAGATATCACCATATTATTTGAGAAGAGTATAAAAGTATCGTAGTAAACTGATTTTCTAAGGAACTGACAAAAGTGGCTATTCTTCAGTATATTATAATAGGGATTGTAGGACTTATACTTATTGTATTCAGCATAATCATGAACAATCGAGCAAAAACAAGGAACATAATGTCAAGACGTCATTATTCTATTAGTCAAGATATCATAGAATTTGATGAAGAAATTGATAGAACTTTCGCTTCTACTAATAAAGAAGATGAGACTATGAACTGTATATATTGTAATAGTGTTCTTACCATCAGAACAGAAACAAAAAAATTACAGAACTGTCCGAACTGCAAGCGAGAGATTCTATATTGTGAGATATGTAAAAATCTGATCTTGAGAGGAGAAAATATTTTGCGTTCTACAAAATGTGGCCATATTTTTCATGAGGAACACATTATTGAATGGATAAATGTGAAAAATATTTGTCCAGTTTGTAAAAAACCATTGAATAATAATATGCTAGAAACACATGTTCCACAAAGAAAAAAAGTCAGTAAATTGTAATATCTTGTGAAAATTATCTACTATTTTCAAAGGTAAATCCAAAGAAAAGGGATTTCTGCCTGAACAGGAAGGAAATTCTTACTCGACGCTTTGGGTTTTTGGTTGGGGTTCTGGCAGACAGAAGTATTCTTCTGATTCCAGACTAAGTCTGGTTCTGGGGGATTTCGGACTTAGGAGGTCTTTATCTAAGCCCAATGGGGGTTCAAACCATTTAAAAAGGGGGTTCAACCATTGTTCCCGAGTTCACCCTTTGTGGGGGTTAAGCATCGGATTGCGCTTCCTGTTCAGTTTGCAGTTCCCCTTTATCTGCCTCGTTTAAACTACCCTAACTATTAGTACAGAAACTCCAACCTATTTAAACTTTTTTCTGGCCTGTGTACTAGGGCTAAAACTCGACAATAATCCCGTTTCTGACTTAATTAACAGTTTAAAGCGAATCATCACATTTTTTATAATGATTGAATTATTGAATCAATGTACTTCAATATTTATTCATAAAATTGAATGAAAAGAAGTTAAGATATAATTTTGACAATCAAAGATGACTTTCTCGTGTTTTATCTATTGTTTCTTCTCTAATTATTCTAGAACTTTCTTCTATTCTCTTCTTTATAACCGAGATAATTTCTTCGTATTGTTCTTCATTAAATTCCAATCCGAATAATTTTCTAAGCGCTAGGAGGATTTCCTTTGTTGGATGATAAGATGGTACACCAGGATCACATTCTGCCATTAGTGAGAAACAGTTTTTGAAACCTTTAGCCTGACACATTTCCATTGTTTCTACTACAGATCCATAGATTATCCCTTCATCTAGCAACTCTACGCCTTTTTCTTCTAAGAATTTTAAAGCTGAATCATCAGCAGATACACCTAAACATTTTGATTCTCCATTAGGTGTTTGAAAAACTGGAATACCACCAACAGGAATAATATACGAAACACCTTGCTTGATATAAAAGTCTACAAGGGTCTCTAGAAATTCTGGCAATTCTTCGTAGGGTATGCTTATTTCACATGACATTAGAGCGAATTTTTCTGATTGAAAAATCCTTATTGGGTTCTCTATTTTACCCTTCTTTACAATTGCAACAGGAGCAACATTCTTTGGGTGCAAAACAGCTACTTGCTTCATTTCTAAAGACTTTGTCAAGAATGAAGTAAGTATTGTTCCAATCGCACCGCTTCCGCTGAAGGTTTGTAACAAAATTTTATCTTTTAGGTTTAGTTCTGAAAGTTCACTTATAATATTCATTGTTTATCACTTCTTTTTCTTTTTGAAATAATCATTACAAATACAGATACAACCACTAATCCAAAACCTGCACTAACAAAACTATAAGGAGCAGGATCTCCTGAGCTTGTGAAATTATAACCAGCAAGCTCTAGATAAGTTATAGCTTGTTCAATACTACGGTCATACTTTGGAACATTTGAATAATAGTAATCCTTGAAATAAGTTGGTATTGGAGTATCTGTAATGTTGAATCTACCGTTGTGGAACTGCGAGTTGATTTTCGCTTTGTCAATAACAGTTGCTATGGCTTTTCTTATTGCCAAAGCTTTAGATGTATCTGATTCAGCTGTAGGAACAAAATTATTTTCTCCTCCAAAATACTGATTATCAAGATTGAAGGCTAGAAAAACTATGGAGTTTTCCAATTTAAAAGCTGTTCTGAACGTGCCAATAGGTATGAAAGTATCTTCAACCACAGGGTTTTTACCAAAATCAGCAATATCAAGGGAACCTTCTTGCAACTCTAATCCCATACCGAAAGCATCTGGGAATTTTTGTAATTCAATTTTATCAAAATCAACAGATATGGAAGATCCATCAATTGCTCCAGTTTCAAACCAATTGGCATGTTTATCAAACACAAGAGCTATATCGGGATTGCTTTCTGTTATTGAGTAAGCATATTTTCCAGTACCAAAAGGGAATTTCCCAAATTTTTCCCATCTAGAAGACTCAAGAACTTGAGCTATTGAAGAAGACACATTAAGATAATGCTCAGGATAAGGGTAAACTGATAAATCCTCCAAAGCAAATGCATATGGTTCTTTTTCAACTGTATATGGATCTGAATCTATGTACACATTGACATAATTATTATTTATTGTATCTATTTCGTATGAATCTATCCACTTCAATTTTTCATAGTTCAAATTTGCATTGTCATTAAGCATCAAATCAAGAGTAAATATAACATCTTCAGCAGTGAAGGGTTCATTGTCATATAAGCCCTCAGAGTCGGTTTGCCATATTGCATCTGTTCTAACATGCAATTTAAGAAAAGTTGAATTAACATAATTCCACTCGTCTATGAGTCCATAAGTTGTTGGTGTGCCTTTATCATCCAAAGTAGTAAGTTTATCCATAACTAGAGATAAAACAAGTTTTTCTGCATCTTCTACAACTGTTAGTGGGTTAAAATCTATCCATCTCCCAAGAACGCCCATATTCAATTCATTAACAGCAGTTTGACTTTGATGAAGACCACTAAACTGCATATAGGGTAATGAATCTGCTAAACCATAACTGGGTTCAAAATATCTTAAATTATCCCAATAAACGAAGGTTCTAACTGGAGTGAAAAGAGGAACCATAGGCAAAATATTAGACATTAAATGACTTTGAATCGAATAAAACATATTCTTCCGTTCATAGAAGTCAGTAGTTCTGGAAATGTTATTTAACAAATCAGTTGTATAGCCCTCATCAAAAGTATCGTTAAACTTGAAAATATTCAAACTTGCACCTTGTTTAAATAAGTATTCTAAATGAGGAGCTGTCATTCCTTCTAATTCTATTATAGCTAGATCAAATTCTTTGTCTCTAAATATAGTTTCTAAAAACACAGCATATTCCGAAGGCAAGTCTGTCACATCAATTCCAATCTCTCTCAAATCCTGCGCAATATATTTCGCATAATCTTCATAATATAGATCTTCTGTCCCTTTAGTGTGGTAGCGCAATGTTACACCAAACAAACCCCGGTGATTTTGTGGAGTATTAACCCAGAAAATTATAATGGGTGTAAGCGTTGCAATAATAACGATAACTAAAATTACAATACCTATAACTTTCTTCGGAGATTTTTCTTGTGAGACACTCATTTGATTTTACCAACCTTATTACAGTTGAGATGTTTATTAATTTAGTTCTTTGGCGATTTATCTATTGTACTGTATTTTTTTCTTCCAACGGTCATTGCATTAAGAATAACTAACAGAGAAGCACCAAGATCTCCTATAAGAACAGCTAACCAGAGTAAGGAATCTCCAAAGAAAATTCCAATTGGAACAAATGATACGCTTAGAAAGACTAAAACAAAAAAGGACAATTTAATGAAGAGTGAGAGAAAAATATTCATTCGAATCGTTCTTTTGGTTTCCTTACTAAGTTTGAATAAGTAAGGGAGACTGAACAAATCATCAGAAGCAAGTACTATATCAGATGTTTCAATCGCAATTGCTGTACCAGCTACACCCATCGAAATACCTACATCAGAAATAGCTAAAGCGGGTGCATCGTTTATTCCATCTCCAATCATTGCTATTGATTGTCCATTCGCTTTTGCCTCTTTGACATATAACATTTTATCTTCAGGAAGTAATTCTGCTCTATAATCAATTCCTAATTCTAAAGCAATTTTCGAAGCTACTTCCTCATTATCTCCAGTGAGCATCACAATATTTGCAACGCCCATTTCTCTTAAAGCTTCAATAGACATTTTTGTTTCTAATCGTAATTCATCAGACATATGTATGTGGGCAATTACTTTTTCATCAGTTAAGACGTAACTGACGATGCTTTCTGATTCTTCGCAATCTAAATCACATGATTCAAGTGTTAAGATTTTATCCACCAATGTTTCATTTCCGAGATAATAGTTGACACCTTTTCTTGTACCTTGAATACCCATTCCAGGGAGAATTTTGACATCTTTATAACCTAGCAATCTAGCATTGTTCTTTTCCCCAAGATCTATTACTGCTTGAGCAATCTTATGCTCTGAATGGTATTCTAAACCGTAAGCAATTTCAATAATTTCTTGTTCTGAATAACCTTCTAAAGCTTCTACTTTGTAGGCACGTAATTTTCCCGTGGACAAAGTACCGGTTTTATCCATAACAACTGTGTCAACATCAGAAATTGCTTCAAGAAATTTTCCACCTTTGATTAAAACACCACGTTTAGATGCACGTGTTATTGCAGTAACTACAGTAATTGGAGTTGATAAAACTAGCGCACATGGGCAAGATATAACCAATACAACTAAGCTTTGATACAACCAATAACGAAGAATTTCAAGATCTATTGGAATATTGAAAAATACTCCTGGTACGAGGAAAACTACTAATGCTATACTAACCATTACGGGTGTATAATATTTGGCGAATTTCTGGATAAACAATTCTCGTTTTGACTTCTCTTGTTCTGCTTCTTCAATAAGTTGCCTTATTCGTGCAACAGTAGATTCTTGGGGCATTCTTGTAACTCTAATAATGATATAGCCATCAAGATTTATTGAACCAGAAAAAACTTGATCTCCCACAGCTTTGACAATAGGTGTAGATTCCCCAGTGATTGGACTCTGATCAACATTAGAATTTCCCCAATCAATTTTACCATCTATTGGTATTTTCCCCCCTGGTTTAACACTTACACGATCTCCTACAACTAAATCTTCCAAGGGGACAATTTCATGTTTTTTGCCTTTTATCAATCTTGTTGCTGTTGGAGGAGTCAGATCCATTAAAGATCGAATAGATTGTCTTGCTTTATCCATTGAAAAAGCTTCCAATAATTCAGCTAAAGTAAATAGGACTATAATTTCTGCAGCTTCCTCCCATTGTTCGATTATCATTGCACCAATTATAGCAATGACCATTAATATGTCGATATCGAATGTTTTAGCTCTGAGCGAGTTCAATGCTTTTGTATAAACAGGTATTCCTCCTACAGCCACCACAACAAGTACAGGGATATAGTACAGTGGATGAGTATCTAGTAAATCAAGAGAGGCAATTATCAATGTGGGTACTAAAAATACTACTCCAATAAGGAAGAAAATCAAGTTTTTATTGTGTTTGAGATTAAAGAAGGATTGCTGTTCATATGAATCATCAAATCCATAACCAGCCTTCTTGATGATTTTAATAATATCTTTCTCAGAAGTGTGCTCACTGTTGTACTCAACGATTAGCTTTGTTGACACAAGGTTCAGTTTAACATCTTCAACACCTGGAGCATTCTCTAAATTTTTTCGTACCTTGGCTACGCAATTAGCGCAATCCATTCCTTGAACTACTCCACGTAACTCAGACATTATATTCAAAACAATCTACAATTTAATACACTTAAGAATTATTATCTAACAATAAACGTAAAGAAAAGGGAAGAACTAGAGTTTATCTAGTTTTTGTAATTTCATCGTCTCAGGCATAGTGGCTTTAATTTTTAGTTTTTTCTGTTGATATAGCTTAAAACCTGAAATTTCACCTTTGTTTAATGCGACAAAAATGTCAACCGACATAGAATACATGATGGTTGGATCATCTAATTTCTTCTTCTCAACTGGTTGTGGAATACCATCTACTAGTTCTATCACGTAATATTCTTCGATATCAGTAAAGTGGTACTGTAATGTTTTATTCCAACCCTTGAAGTGTCTAGCAACTCTTGGATCAGTGTATTTTTCCGCTTGTTTCTCTAATAATTGGAGAAATTCTTCTTTGTCTGTCATTTAACTAACTCCATTATCCGTACTCGAATCTTACACCTGTTCCGCCCTTGGGTTCATTGAAGATGACAGCATCAAATTCACAAACATTCCAACAAGCTCCACATTCAACACAATCCTTCAAATTTGATGGCCGAAATATTGCTCCGTCAGCTACCCATACATCTCTTGTACAGAATTTGGTACATTCTCCACATCCTGTACAATTTTCTTCGTCTACTTTAATGAACTCGCCTGTATCTCCGGGATAATACTCTACTTTCATTTCGAATTTCATTTTCTTTTCCTCTCATTGTATAAAGTCTCAAAATACGGGTCTACTTTAGCATATGGTTGAATCAATTCTAAGAAATCATAAGCATCCTGAATTTTCTCCATATCTTGTTCTTCAACTCCGTTCATCCAGTTGGTGTGAACTGCACTTGAAATAAAACCTCCACCCATGATAACGTTCTGCATCATTTGTGTTATTTCTTCATCAGTTTTTTTCATAATTGCTTCTTTGTTAACTGCGGCAATGTGTCTAAAAGCTTGCATGAAGAAGTTTTCACCGATTAATGTTTCATAAGTTTCTGCAAGTTTCTCTTTTGAGAAATCATTAGTTTTTATAGCTTTTGCAGCTGCTTGGGCAGCATAAATTCCAGTGAAATAAGCTTCAACCATCCCCTCTCCCAAGAATGGAATAACAAATCCACCTGCTTCTCCAGTTAGAATTAAACCATTTTTCACCCTTTGCTCGATTTTCTCGTCATATTCAAGATGAAGTCCCCAAGCAACAATCTTTCCGCCTTCCAATTTCTTCTTTACAATTGGGAGGTTCATGTAATTCTCCATATATTTATTGATATTTGGAAAGTCATCATTCAGAAGATTCTCATCCATGTATCCACCTGTTCCTAAAGTAACAGTATCTTTCTTTGGAAAAATCCATGGCCAAGTTTTGTGTTGAATTCCTGGTGAGAGGTAATATTCAATACAATCACCAAATCTTTCATTAATAACTTCTTCACCTAATTCAATGCACACTGTCACATAAAGAATCATATTAGACCCTTTTCTTTTTGGGATGAGACCAGCTTTTCTTCCTACTATTGAATTAACTCCAGCAGCATCGATTACCACTTTACCATAGAATTTTTCACCTGTTTCTGTGATAACACCCTTAACATATCCATCTTCTTCTATTATGTCTAAAATTGTGGTTGATAACCTTACTTCAGCTCCAGCTTTCTTGGCTTCTTCAACATGCCAAGCATCGTGATGATCTCTTCTGATAGATAGAAGTAAAAGACCTTCTGAAGGTATTTCATGGAAAACTGTAGTTCTATCTTTGTTTATATGATAGGTTCGCATCTCACGAATTTCTCTTTCTACCGGTCCTTCCATCAGGTAATGTAAATCAGGATCTACAAGAGCAGCTCCATTCAAACATGTTCCTGAAACATTTTTTTCTCCTGGAACCCGAGATTTCTCAAAAAGAATAACTTTGAGTCCCAATTCGGTTGCTTTCTTTGCAGCTGCAGGTCCAGCACAGCCTGCTCCAACAATAACTACATCATATTCATTATTACTCATTTTCTTTCCTCCAAAGAGGCATTGATTATTGCACCAAATAACGTACAATCTTATTGCGTCTCTTTTTTTAACGAAATTCAAACGATTATTCAAAGAGAGGATTATAAACATTATGTGCTCTAGTTGGAGTAATTTCAACTTTCAGAGGAAGTTAATATATCATGTTGGAATCATAATTCCAGATAATTGTAAATAGTATTGTTGCGGTTGGATTATAGAAAAGTAAAAATAATCTGTTATCTGAACGCTCTCATGGATATTATTGAATTCAAACAAAAGATAATTGATGAATCAAAATCAATTGAACAGTATATCATTGATACAAGAAGACACATCCATATGTATCCTGAAACAAAATTTGAGGAAGAGAATACAGCCCAATTCATTGAAGCAGAATTACATAAGATTGGTTATGAAACAGTAAGAACAGCAAAAACTGGAGTTATTGCAGTTCTGGAAGGTGCAAATGATGGAAAAACAGTTGCTCTTCGAGCAGATACCGATGCTTTGGATGTTCAAGAGGAAAATGATGTTCCCTATAAAAGTAAAATTCCTGGAAAGATGCATGCATGTGGCCATGATACTCATGTCGCAATGTTATTAGGTGCAGCTAAAATCCTTTATGAGAACAAGGACAAAATAAATGGAAAAGTTAAGCTCATCTTCCAACCAGCAGAAGAAGGTGGTGGAGGTGCTGCAAAAATAGTAGAAGAAGGGTATTTAGACGACGTGGACGTTATCTATGGTATTCATATATGGAGAGAATTAGATGCAGGAGTAATCGGAACACGTATTGGTCCGTTTCTTGCATCAGCTGATCAATTCAAAATCACAGTCAAAGGAAAAGGGGGACATGCTGCTGCACCTCATCAAACTTTCGATCCTACTGCAGTAATTGTTGATATTTATAATGCAATACAAAAAATAGTGAGTAGAGAGATAGATCCTATAGAAAAAGCTGTTATATCGTTACCTATGATTTCAGGGAGTGATGCTCATAACATCATACCATCTGAAGCTCATATGGAGGGTACATTTCGTACGTTTAACAATGAAATAAGAGAATTCATTATTAAGCGTATAACAGAGATTGTAGAAGGCTATAGTCTTGCATGGAGATGCGAAGGGAAAGCAGAATTTGAAATTGATGGGATTTTCTATCCAGCAACAATAAACCACAAGGAAAGTGTTGAAGATGCCATAGAAATCTTGAAACCTTTGGACGAAGTACAGGAAGTAGATTTAACTATGGGCGGAGAAGATTTTGCATTCTATCTTAATAAAACAAAAGGTGCTTTCATAGCTTTAGGGCTATATAATGAAGCTAAAGGATTAATTTATCCTCACCATCATCCAAAATTCAATGTTGATGAAGAAGTACTTTGGAAAGGTACAGCTATATACGCTCTACTTGGTTTTTATTATTTATTTGTAAACAACTAAAATTAGTGTAAGTTTTGACCTACCCGGTCTTACACTTTGTTTTTTCATACTTCAGAACGAATCGTTCGAAATCTGTCCAATCTAGAACAAGTTTAAGAAGAAAAATTATCTTAGAACGTTTAAACAACCTTGCAAGAAGGTTATTGTTCTTTATTTCATTGTAACCTTCACATGAAAGTCATCTTAACAACAAGTAGGGTTTTTAGAAGGAAGTCTCTATTTTTCTCGAATATTGCTGCTCTAAGCCATTAAAGAGATAGATATATATAATTAGAAAAGATATATGAAAATAGGAAGAAATTCGTGTAAAAGCACTGATTTATCCAATAAATAGGGGATTAAAGTGGTCAAAGAGGTCAGTTCCTTCGATAGTAATTCAATCCATCAATTGTTAGAAGATTATACTTTAGCACCAAATCAAGTAAACGCTATGAGATTAGGAAAAGCAATAGCAATTGATGAAGCACCTGTTGAAGTGAAGAAATGGCGATTTCGCATGGCTTTGGATATTCTTACACCAGATGTAGGCGTATATGCAACGATCAAAGCATGGTCTTCAATTACCTTGTTAGAAGACAATATACCATCAAGTATGAAGATTTTAACAGTAAAAGAAATGTTGCATAATCCAAACTTAAAACCAGAAGTGTTGGATGTAGTTTTAAAAAGTATCTTTGAAAGAAAAGAACTACCACGAAGCTTGCTTAATTATCTAGCTCCTGAATTCCAAAAGGCATCAAAAATATCTGATGAATTAAAGTCTTATGTTCTCAAGAAGGCTGAAAAGTAAGATAGAGATAAGTTGTCATTTCATTTTTTCAAATGTTTTTACAATAGTTTTTACAAGAAATCGATCTATTCCAAGTTGTAGAAACTGATAATTTTGCAATTCAAGAGCTAAGATATTTTCTAGTTCATCTGAATTTAACAATAATTTGTATTTTTTTTCAGCCCCTTCTAAACAAGCAATTAATTCTTTATCGTTCATACTTTGTAACCGCCATAGAATTAGACATCTTGAAAGAAAAAGGCCAAGCTCATCAATATTTCTTAATTTCTGATTGGGATTTAGAGAGAACTGATAAAACAGATTTGCAACAATCTGAAACATCTCATATAGTTTACTGGGATACCTAGGATAAATCGAAAGAATATCTACTAAGTCATCAAAAGAATCTATTTTTTCAATTGAAAATACATTTTCATTGATTTCTTGATACTCACATATTTTTTGACATTCATGTAAACCTTGATGAATCTCCTCAATTTCGCTTTTTAGATAATCTGGAATTTTCTTACCTAAAGGATATTCACGTGCAAGATAAAATAATCTATGAACAATTCCCCCTAAATAATTTAGAAGATGTTTGCTGGGGTTATTGTTTTTTTCCCAAACTATAGGGAGAAACTCAATAAGGAGATTAAAATCAGTGTAAATATTAACATTTTCTGCCAAAATGTCAACTATAAATCCTTTTGATACGTTTTCAATATTATCTCTAAGAAATTTTAGATTACTTGATGAAAGTCCTGTCTCCAAAATGAGATCATAAATCGACACTTCTATTTTATTCATTATAAGTTATACTCGTGTATGTGTTATTATTTCTTCTCAAAGGACAACAAATTAAGTAAAAGATTAACCAAAACGCTTTTTTACTGTGAATAGTTTTTTACATATGGATATCTCTATTTTTATTCCTACGATAGAGATAGGACCACCATTTATGGGTCCTATGGCTGGTCTTCGTAGGTATTCATATTCTTTAGTTCAAGCTCTTGTTAATCTAAATGTTGACATCCATGTAGTAACGACAACTGAACTTCCAGAAGATGATGAGTTACTCGAAAGAGAGAATGTCCATTTTTACTATCTCCCTCCACAAATTTCTGCAAAGGGAGCTTATAGCACTCAAACCCATTTTTACGCTCGAAATCATCGCAAGTTTTCTAAGCTAGCTTACGAGATTTATGAAGAACTCAGTGTTGATACGAAGTTTTCTCTAATTCATTCAACTGAAGTATCTGCATATTTCTTTGCAAAAGCTAAACGAAAGAGAAGATTATCGACACCATTAATTATATCCGTTCATGGTGCAGTTACAACAGGTAATTTGAAGTCAAGGTTATTTGTTAAACGTCCTTATTCAAGGCTTTTGAGGAAAACTGTATCACAATGTGATTACATAGTTACACATTCCTTATCGTTACTAGACAAAATCAAACGTATGCCAAAGAGAGCAAAGGAAAAAGTGAAAATTGTTCAAACTTCTTTAAATTGCAAAAAATATTCGCAAATACCAAAAATAGAGGATAAAGAAGCTTTCATTGATAAATATTCCATAGATACTAGTAAAATAAATGTCTTGTTACAAGGACCTTTCGTCGCAAGAAAACAACAACTTGAAGTAGTTGATTATTTTCCAGACATCATCAAACAGCACTCTAAGATCAATTTCCTGGTAATAGGGGAAGGGCCGTTATTGCAGAAATTGAAAGAAAAAATTGTCAACTATAATATAGACGATTATGTTTGTTTGACAGGTTACATAAATAATGATGAGTTACTACTTGCATATCATATAAGCGATATACTTCTTTATCCTGGAAAAGAAGGAAGTTTTGCAATTTCGATAATAGAGGCTTTAGCTTCAGGTTTGCCTATAGTTGCTGCTGATAAACCTCCAATGAATGAGATGCTACCACCAAAATGTGGATGGTTATATCCACCAGATAAAGAGAAAATTCTCGTTGAGAAAATAATGGATATCATTAATGATAAAGAGAAGAGCCAACAAACAGCTTTCAAATCACAACAACATGCTCTAAAGAATTATAATCATTCTATTGTAGGTAAGAAATTACTGAAGGTTTATAATGAAATCATAAAAAAGTAAACTTCATAAAGATTGGAATAATTTATTGTTTAATTTGTATTTCTTACACCTTGCACTTGAATAATCGTTGGTAGGCCAAACTTTTGATACAAGAAAAAAAGGAGCAAGTGAAGCGGAAATGGGCTCTTTATCCTTATAGATTAGCACATCATCCCCTGTGTGAGAAATTTTCTGAGCATGTTTATCACATCAAAGGCTATAAAGTATGCAAGGGGTGTTTCAATCTCTACGTAGGTTTAATTGTAGGTGTTATCCTTGCCCCCATCGCTATTTTTGTTCTAAAAATTGATTTCTGGATAGCATTTATTGCTACAAATGTGCTCTACATTTTTACACCTTTAAGTGTGTTAATCAGTCCTCCACGCATTCTTAAAGACTTTTGCAGATTATTACTCGGCATTGCTATGATAAGCATGATTTTAACAATAATTCTTGCAATAGTGGATCTTGTTAGTGGGTTCAATATCTGGGCTCTCATAGTTATATTGATAACGATGTTGATTTATATAGTGAGCAGAGCATATTTTATGAAATTACGAAGCAGAAGGAATGAGAAGGTTTGCAGAGAATGTGAACAATTTTATCTTCCTCGTTGCGAAGGAATGATGCAAAAAGAGGAAGTAGAGAAAGAAAGAATGAATAATCAGGAAGAAACCATTAGTAAGCAGTAAACTTTTATCTAACTTGTTTTTCCTTGAACTAATATTAATTAGCTTTAATCTACTTAATTAAACCTCTTTGGAGCATTAAAATGAGAACAGACTTTACATTTGAGACAAAGGATCTAATAGGCATCATTTCGTTACTTGTTTTTGTTCTTGCAACATTAACTATAGCTGAAATTCTACGGAGAAAGGACATTGTTCAAGGGAGCACTTCAAGGAAAATTGTTCATTTAGCTGTCGGAAATGTTGTGCTTGTATTTCCATTCTTCTTCTCAAATGTATGGACTGCCTTAATCGGTCCTTTGTTCTTTATTCCGTTCACTTATTTTACTTCTCCAGCTTCACCTATCAAGAAGTTCCGTTTGAAGGGTGTGGGGGATGGACATGCCTTTGGAACTGTTTTCTATGCCATTTCTCTAACAGTACTAGTCGGATTATTTTTTAATCCTGATGCCACTAATCACAATAATATTATATTATTTGCCTCCTTCATGCCTTTGGTTTGGGGAGATGGAATGAGCGCAGTAATAGGAACGAAATTTGGGGAAAAGAGTAAGTATACTATTTTCGGTAGCACAAAATCCTTACTAGGTAGTTGGACGGCAGCTTTTGCCACCCTTGGAGCAGTGATCATAAGTTGTTTAGTTTATTATCAAACACTTCAAGTTGCCATCTATATCGGGTTGCTCACAGGTTTCATAACAGCCATAATAGAGGCTATAACTCCAAAAGGATTTGATAATATAACAATTCCAGCAGTAAATGCTTTGGTAATGTTCTTGTTATACTCATTCGCTCGAGTTAATTTAGAGAATCTGAATACTGATCCCCAATATTCGTTAATTGGTGCCTTAGTGATTGGATTGGTGTTGGCAATTTTAGGTATAACCTTTAAAGCTTTAACTTGGGATGGAGCAATTGCAGGATTTTATTTCGGGTTCATCATTCTTGGTTTAGGATCATGGACATTGGGAGCAATGTATGTTTCTTTTTTCATTATTGGTTCTTTATTCACATTCATTGGAAAAAACAAGAAGAAAGATACAACTAAGGAATTTGAGAAAGGAGAGACAGCTAGAGATAGTGTCCAAGCAATGGTAAATAGCATAGTTCCTTCTATACTTGCATTTGTTGCAATTTTAGCTCGAGAACCTATTTTAACAATTATGGCAGGAGGAGCTTTTGCTACAAGTTTAAGTGACACTCTAGGTACAGAAATAGGAGTATTATCAAAGAAGAAACCTAGAATTTCCACAAAACCTTGGATAAAAGTTGATAGGGGTACACCAGGAGCTGTATCGCTCTTAGGTCTACTTGCATCACTTCTTGCAGCGATAGTGATAGCGGGAATAGGAATTGGTGTTAGTTTTCTTGATAATTTTGTAGAAATGCCTTCCTCTGTAATACTATTTCTGATTGCAGTGGTTGTGGGTGGTTTCTTAGGTGCATATGCTGATAGCATCTTCGCTTGTACGATTCAAAAGATGAATAAATGTAATATATGTAATAAAATAACAGAAAAAGAATTACATTGCAATGAAGAGACAGTATTCTTTTCGGGAATACCCTGGATGCAGAATGATGTAGTAAACCTCTTTAGTGTAGCAATTGGTGCATTCGTTTCAGCGCTTGTATATATTATAGGAACTTTACTTTAAAGGAATTATTTATCACTCAAACATTCAACTGCAGGGAGCAAAGTGCCTTTCATTAATTCTAGACTTGCTCCTCCCCCAGTGCTAATGAAAGAAACTTCGTCTTGAAACCCAAATTTCTCAAAGGAAGCGGCCGAATCTCCCCCACCAATGATAGTATAGATATGATTTTCGACAAGGTGTGTAGCAATCTCTTTCGTTCCCTTTTCAAATTCTGTTTTCTCGAATACACCTAATGGTCCTTGCCAGATCACTTGTTTTGATTCATTTAGTATCTTTTTGAATGTCTTTATTGTTTCTTCACCGATATCAACACCGACATGATTTTCACGGATTTCTGTAATTGGAACTTGTTCAATTTTTGTTGGATAGTCCAATTCATCACATACAATGACGTCTCTTGGGAGATAAATTCTAGTACAGCTTTCGTTCGCTTCTACAATGTATTGACGAACTTCATCTAATTTTGACAGATCTTTTATTGATTTGCCTATAGCATAGCCTTTAGCTAACAAAAATGTAAAAGCCATTCCCCCTCCAATGAGAATATTATCAGCAACTCCAATCAAATACTTGATTACATCAAGCTTGTCTTCAACCTTCTTTCCCCCAAGAATAACAGTCAAAGGACGTTTAGGTTTGGCGATGCAATTTGAGATAAATTTCATCTCTTTCTCTAGCAAGAAACCATATCCTTTCTCCTCTAAATAATTACAAACACCATATGTAGATGCGTGTTTTCTATGAGCAGTTGCAAAAGCATCAGTTACATATACATCCGCTAATTTCGCTAATTTCTTTGCAAATTCCTCATCATTTTCTTTTTCTTCTGGATGAAAGCGAGGATTTTCTAAAAGGAGCAATTCCCTAGGTTTGAGTTTTTTCGCCATTTTTTCAACATCTGAACCAATGCAATCATCTGCCAGAAGAATATTTGAAAGGGGACAATATTCCTTTAATCTCTGGTAAATATTTGCTATACGCATTGATTTGTCTACTTCACCTTTTGGTCTTCCTAAATGACTAATGAGAATAATACGACAATTTTCATTAAGCAAATAATGAATTGTTGGCAAAGTATATCTGATTCTTCGAGCATCAGTTATGTTACCATGTTCATCCATAGGTACATTGAAATCTACACGCAATAGAACTCGTTTGTTTCTTAAATCCAAATCAGTTATAGATTTCTTATCTCTAAATTTTAGCATATTTGTTAGATCACGCTGTATATAATCCGCATCATCCTTAATTTCCGAAACAAGCATTCAAATTTCTCCTTGTGGTGATTAATACGTATTGTATCTACGTATCCGACTATTCGTAATATTATGTTGAATAAAAAGATTATCCATCAATTCTCTAAAAACATTCAATTTTCATGTGAATAAGCAGAAATAAAAAGGACAGGCGAGATGCCACTTAACGTACACTCACAGATTTTGGAAGGACTAAAATTCTACAGCCAGCTGTGATTTGTAGAAAAACCATTACTATGTGAAAAAATTTAATGGATGATTAAACCAAGACCAAGATGATTCATTGGAAGAAAATCGTCAGCTGTTTTTTGAAACCCCATCCCATTCCCAACTGCAGATACAGGTAACGAAATAGTTCCTTGTTCTACTTTAAAAATTACCTCAATCTTTATTTTTGGATTTACTGTCTCTTCCATTTCATAGCAATATTCTTTTGCTTCTTTAGGTGAAAAATCAACTGTTAAAACAATTGTGTCATCAATCACTAGCTGAATATTAGCCTTTGGTTGACCCGTTATCTCCTCAATTTTAACAACCACTCCTTTTACACCCTCTTTAAATAATAATGCTGAAAATACTTGTTTTACATCGTTTATATCTACGCCCAATGTTTTTGGAGAAGGTAAGGTTGCAGATGGAGTATAACCCCAGACTTTAATCATGAATTATTGTTGCCATTTCTTCTATTAATATATTTGTTATAATAATCAAAAAATGTATTGAAAATCAAAATTAAAAAGAAAAAGAAAAAGAAAAAGAAATTATTTTCTCTTTTTCATTAAGACATAAACTACGCCAATAGCTACTAATGGGATTGCTGCGAAAGCAAATTCGTATGAAGCTTCTTCAACAAACATTGGTCCAAACCAGTTTATGATGTTATTTGTGAGCATCTGACCATAATGAACACCGCCATTGTAAGCACCATTTTCTGTATTTTGGTCATACATAAACTTGTAGTGAGTGTAGAATGCTTCACCAGCAACAATCAAGTGACTGTCACCTACTTTTTCATAAACAATAGCTGGGATGTAACCTGTTACACCACCATATATGTCCCATGCTTCTCCGCTTACATCAGAATCAATTCCTGTAGCGTTTACACTGTACATCATAATCATGGATACTTTATTATGGATAACATTCTTATTTACACGCAAGTCTATGTAAGTATCTGTTGGATAGTTATATCCAGCAACTCCACAAGGACCATGAAGAACTACACCAGCTTCAATACCTTCTGTAAGGTTAGCAATAATAGGCATATTGTACTCGGGATTGAGAGGATAACCAACTTCAGTTGCGACTGCACGATAAGCAGATCCATCATTGTATACAGGATCTTCTATTGATGATCCATCATTGTATACAGGATCTTCTATTGATGATCCATCTAATCTG
>BPTK01000059.1 GCA_023705905.1 Candidatus Heimdallarchaeota archaeon | reverse complement strand
AACCAACTCCGTGTCCCAAGAAAGGTATCTGCCCACCAAGCATTAGCTCATTTTTTACACCTAGTTCTTCAGCTAAGTCATATGTTTCATGATAAAGCTCATCAACTTTTTTACCTTCTTTCATCTTGTTACTCATGAATTTCTCAAACTCCCAAGTTTTTTGATATCTATCTTTGATTTCTTCAGAAGCTTGACCTAGCACATGACATCTAGTTTCATCTGTGATGTAACCTTTGTAAGCGAGTGAAAAATCTACAAAAATAATCTCTCCTTGCTTAATCTTCTTGAAACTTGGTCCTGATGGGTGTGATTGGTGTATCCCTGGACCTGCTGTAGCTGTCAGAGTGTAACTACTAATTGCAGTATTAGTACCTGATAGAACAAGTCCTATTCCTCCTGTTTCTGTGTAGAAATCTCTGCTTCTAACTGTAGGTTGTGCCCCTCTAACTCGCATTTCAGAGTTAAGTTTTGAACTAGCTTCTATTTCTGTCATACCTTCATAAATTATGGAAGGGAATAGATTATGGATTTCATCTAGTATACCTGCAGATTTTATCAAAACATCAATCTCATTTTCACTCTTAACAGATCGAATCTTTCGAAGTAAAGGACCTATAGAAATCGCTTGTTTTTCCGGGAATATTTTTTCAGCTTTATGAAACATATCCGCAGGGAGAATATCACCTTCAAGACCAAATTTACCTCGATTTACTCTAACCCCGCGATTATTTAAATGTGAGAATATTTCTCTCGTATTCTTTATTGTGATGATACTGTCTATTGCTGCTTCTTCTTTTATTCTATTGATATCTCTCCTACCAAAGAGTAATGGTTCACTTTCAGCTGGTATCACAAGTATACAGGATTGACCAGTTCCTGAATAATAATAAAGATCGGATTTATATTGAATTATTGAAAAATCCATATTAGCTTCTATTAGCTCTTTTTGATGATTCTCTATCCTATCTATAAACTCTTTTTTTGGAAATAAGTCCTGATCTAATATCATCTAAGTGCGGTAAACAAAGGAAATAAAATATTTTGTGATGGGTGAATATTTCATACAACCTGTACCCATCGAGGTTCAAATTGATTTTTAGCAAATTTTATTCTAACTAGCTGTTGAGGACCAGAGGGTTCATCTGTTCTTTTTGTTTCAGCTAGAACATCAACTATTGTATGGAGAGTTTTTTCTGTTTGTTCGTCTATAACTCCAGAATCTAACAAGAGTAAAACAGCTTGATTCCTTCCCCTACTCCTAGCTGCTAATGTTTGAAGGAAGTTTAAAACCTGCATTGGTTGATTATATAATGTTAAGAGAGCAAGTTGATCAAATACAATTCGTAGATTCGCCGCTTTTTTAGATTGCTCATTCAAAGTAACAGAGAGGGTGAGTAAATCATTTGCATTGTCTAGAAAGAATGTTTTAGGAGGTTTTTCCTCCGGAATTGATCTATAAGAAATAGCATCTATAATGTTGAGCTGACCTTTCTCAAGGTATTTTTCATTTTTTTCATCACGTTTTTTCAATTCATCAAGATAATCATTAGCTGAGTGTGCGAAAAGAACTACAATAACATTTTCTCCTTTCTGAAAACCATCTTCTACAAATCTGAATGCCATCTCTTCTTTTGCTGTTCCTGATTCACCTATCATTAAGACTACTGAGCTTTCAACACTATCAACCAAAATATCAATACTAGTTCTTACTGACATAAATTATCCTCTTTTATTTTAATTCGGCTACAACTTTTTTGCAAAAGTCTAAGGATTTAGGAATAAAGCTCTTTGTATCAAGTGTCTTTGCTGCTAGCCTTAATCTGTGACTGATTTGCATGGGGCCAATATCTATCTTACTTTTATATTTATCTTCAAAAAGAATTATAGCTGAGCTTCGGTAGAAATCTTTTTCCCCATGATAGTAGAGATATGCACATCCACATCCAAGTACTGCTTCTACAGTTAAGTAGAGCTTATCATAGTCTACAATATCCTCTGCTGCAACAATTTCTTCAAGTTGTTCTAGGTAGATACTAGCCATCTCTATAGCAGACAATTTGACATTCTCTTCACTAATCTTAATTTTAGCAAAAGGATTGTCTCCTATTAATGCTTTGCCTCGTTGAGCTACCAAAACTTTTGTCCAAGGATAATCTGTTTCACCTTTGGTTGGTACATCGCTCGCTCCTAAAACCTCAACATCAATTATTGAGCCATATAGTGGCTCTTCTAGATACTTGTAAACAATCTTACTAATTGCTTCCATAGATTTTTGAAAATTTTCTCCAGACGCTTTTTCATTTAAGACTATTAGAAAATCACAATCAGATTCACCAGCGATGTGCTCTTTTGAGACATAGCTTCCGATTAAGAGAAGACTCTCAACTTCTTTGGATAATTCTTTTTTAACATCTTTGGTAAATCCTTCAACCAGATTTTTATATTCGTCTCGCATAAACAAAGGACCCATTGGTTTTCCGTCAGGACCGAGAGGTCTGCCATCAGGGCCAACAGGACGAATACCAGGAGATCGAGCTGGAGGTCCAGCAGGAGGTTTGGAGGGAGGTGTGCTCATTGTTAATCACTTGTAACTTCAATATTCGTTTGTCGCTAAACAAACAATTGTTGATACTCTCTTAAACTTTACTTAATTTGTAAAAGAAATGTTGATTGTTAAATATTTCTCAATAAAACAGCTTAAACTTTATGATTTGATTTTGCCAAGTTGACATAAACAATATCTTCCTTAGAGCGTCATTGCCGTGTAGCTCACTCTGAGAGGGTAAACCACGTAACCCTCCTACCCCGCCCACACTACGCGGTGGTAGTGCTTGCGGATCGCCTTTAAGTAAAATGTTGAAAGCAGCATTAACATCAGCATTAATTACTAACCCAGAAGCTGATTTGAAAAGTCCTCGGTGCACCCTCTTTCCTTTGTATTTCATCTTTTTTTGAGGAAACTCATTATCCAAGAAACTACATTTAGAGGTATAAGACTCTTCGATTAGTTCAATTATTATCCCCTTCTCTTCTGCTTTGTACTGAAGGAGCTTGATGAATTTGTCAAAAGGGACGATAACGAAGAGTTGAGTTGTTTTCTTTCTCAATCTCAGGTGTTGTTTCCAAAGAGGATTGTAACCGATATAGATGGTGTGTAATTCTCTAGTTTCCCAGAGGTCTACGAGGAACTTGCTCACTTTGTGCAACCAATCTTTCATCTTCCACCTCCAGTGCTGACGGAGATGGAGGAAACTTTTGCCGTACTGTAATTTGTTCCTTTTACGTAATTGTTTGTATTGTTGTGCTGCATACTGCTGTTGTAAGTTTTTTACTACTTTCAAATAATATTGTGTAATGGATTTTATCCCATTTCCCTCGTCCTTGATGACAATCGGACGTGAACCGATGTTATCCACAAAAGTCACGAGGTTGGTTAAGCCTAAATCGATGGAACCCTTCAGTCTCTTATTTTTCTTCCTTACCTTTGGAATTTGTTTGTAATACACAAGCTCGATAGTGTATCCTACTCCTCGAGGGATGACACGTACCTCACGCAAATCATCTTGAGCAGTTAGTCTAGTCTTGATGGAAAAGTCAACTTTTTTGGGTAATATTACCCACCCATTAACAATTCGCGCTTGTTGGTTACTGAAGATAGCGATGATTTCCCCTGAAGGTTTTTTGAAGTATGGAGAGCGAGGACAACTAAGGAATTTGCTAGGGTATTTCTTCCATTCCTTCAATGCTTGAAAGTATGCCTTCCAGTTCCTTGTTAAAAGTTTGAGTGTGTGTTGTGCTGAGTGAGCAGGTAAAACTTTGTAACACTGCTCACCTTTCAAGAGCCTATCAAGATCGTTGTAGAACAAGAACCTGCTGTTCATTGTTAGTTGTTCTTTTATCAGAAAGTTTCCTCGATTATAGAGGTTCTTAGTCTGATGACAAAGCTTGCTTAACTCTTTATTTCTCCGAACTTCCATTATTTCTGTCCGCAAGACTTTAGTCATCATACTTTTCTCTTGCTTTCCCTATATAAACTCAGAAAATATTAACATGTGAACATGACAGAACAAATTTATAATACTAGGCTTTGTTTATTTCTTACAAATAGCTGGTTGTGTACTCATGCGAAAAAAAACCAAGCAAGCAGAATTTTTAACTCAAAAATACTTGTTTCCTCATCATCTTCCTACAGATAAAATAAGTGAAGAACTCAATACTGATATAAGATTCGGATTACACGATGAAGAAGCTGATAAACGATTAGAGCAATATGGCCCTAATATAATTCCAAAAATCAAAGGATCAATTTGGAAGATATATCTAGCTCCATTATTCAACTGGTTAATCAATATTTACCTGATTATCTCTTCTGTACTTATATTCATGGCAATTTGGGTAGATGGTGTTTTAGGGCAAATTGGTTTTTGGATGATTATAATTGTTTTCAACATTGGATTTACTATTTTTCAACAAATAAGAGCTCAATTCAAGTTGGATGCCTTACACAAGCTATCTGCTCCGAGCTCTACAGTGGTTCGAGATGGAGTGCCTGGACAAATAAACGCAGTTGAGTTGGTGCCAGGCGATATAATAGAATTAGATCAAGGAGATAGGGTTCCAGCGGATTCAAGAATAATCTATTCAAGTAATTGCCTTGCAAATGAAAGTGCTTTAACAGGCGAATCAGTAGCTGTTGCTAAAACACACAATCCTAAAGATCTTCTTGAAGAAGATACTCCAATATCGCTTAGATCTAACATGCTCTACACTGGTACATTTATTGAAGTAGGTAGGGCTAATGCTATAGTTGTAAATACAGGTATCTATACAGAAATTGGAAAATTATCTACAGCCTTACAAGAGATAGGAACTACAGATATACCGATTCGAGCCAAAGTAAATAGATTGGCTAAATGGTTAGGATTAACTGTTCTATCTTATCTAGTAATTTCAATAGTATACAAAACAATCTATTATTACACAGTTGGTGGAGACCAACCATTACCAAGTCAAATAGTTGATTCTATAACAACTTCAATGGCGATAATGCCAATCAGTATACCACTTTTAACAACTTTGATATTACTCACTGGAGTATTATCCATGGCAAAAGATAGAGTGATAATTCGGAATCTTTCAGCTGTAGAAACACTGGGTAGAAGCTCAATTTTATGCACTGACAAAACAGGAACAATAACATCTAACATGATGACTATCCAAAGGATTTGGGATACGAATCAATTCTATGGTGTATCAGGAATAGGATATAGCAACAAGGGTGCGATAGTTCCTCTAGGTGATGATCCAGAAAGTTCCACTAAAGATATGTATATCCCGGACTCGCTTAAACCTTTTGCAGAAGATTCAAAATTAGAGTATTTACTCATCGGAGGAATGTTAAATAATAATGCTCATCTGATAGTAGAAGAAGTTTTTGAACCTCATCATCTGATATCATGGAAGACAACTGGAGACCCAACAGATGGAGCATTTTTAGCGTTATTCAATAAATCAGGATTAGAGGAAAAAGAAATAAATAAACAATATGGATACATAATGGAATACAATTTTGATTCAATATTAAAACGTATGAGTAAAACATATCAAGATAAGGAAGGGTATTCGCTTTTCTGTAAAGGGGCAACAGAAACAATTTTACCGTTATGTAATAGGATTGGTAGTCCATCAGATCACAGAGAAATGACGAAAGAAGACATTGTGAAAATAAATGAATATGTAAGTGAATTTGCATCAAAGGGTTCCAGAGTAATATCTTTAGCAATAAGGTCAATGAAAAAAGATACTCTATTAAGTCATAATAGGGAAGAGTCAGAACAAGAATTAATCTACAATGGTTTCGTATGTATGTTGGATCCAGCTCGATATGGTGTTGGTGATGCAGTGAGCATGTGCTACAAAGCTGGAGTTACTCCAATAATGATAACAGGAGATAGCCCACTAACAGCAAGAGCAATTGCTAAAGAAGTAGGAATTGTTCAAAAAGATGAATTAGCAGTGGAAGGGAATGATATTGAAAAGCTTACTGAAGAAGATTTTTTCAATACAAGGATATTTGCCAGAGTTTCTCCTCAGCATAAACAAGTAATCGTATCGAAATATCAAAACAAAGGTAAGATAGTAGCTATGACTGGCGATGGTGTTAATGATGCATTAGCTTTGACCAACGCTGATGTGGGTATATGTATGGGAATCGCTGGAACTGAGACTGCTAAACAAGCTTCTGATGTTATTATTGCTGATGATAGCTTTACAAGTACTGTTTTAGGTATCCGTGAAGGAAGAGGACTGTTTAACCGTATCAGAATAATGATCTTCTTTTACATTGCGCTAAATATAGCTGAAGCAATTCTATATTTCACAAGTTCATTTATTCCTGGTTTTACACTCGTAACTAGTTTTCAACGGGTTTATATTTTCTCTACTGCTCATTTAATCCCACCCTTTGCGTTCATTTTCGATAGTATAACCCAGGAAATAATGGAGTTTCCTCCAAGAGATGATGAGGACATTTTCAATCGACGCTATATAGGCGCTCTTGTAGTGCTTGCGCTTTCTTTAGCTTTAGGTGCTGGATTAGTTTACATCTTTGTTTTGTTTGGTATTATCCCCACAGAATATTACACATCTTTTGAAATTAGTCAATTATTAGATTTACAACCAACAGCTTTACAACCAAAAGCTTTACAACCAGCAGACTTGCAAGCCGCAGCTAGAACTATGTTACTATCAATAATTGTTATCTCGGAGAGTTTAGTTGTGCTTATGCTTCGTCGATTGAACAAACCTGTTCATAAATCTATAAAAGAAGATTGGAGATGGGTGGTAATGTTACTTGTGATCGTTGTGCCGATTTTACATGTTATCTTAATGTATTCTAGTTGCCTCCAAGATATTATTCTAATATTCTTTGATGATCCTTATGTTTTCATGCCACTTGGAATAATTGATTGGTTGATTGTTCTTGGCGCAATAGCTATTCCTCTCACGGCAGTAGAGATTTACAAATGGTCTATTAGAAAGAAGAATAAGTACTTCTAGTTCTTTTCATTTTCTCTTTTTGTGTAAGTCTCATAGTGAAAATTTATATTGAGACTAGAGTTTTTCAATTTAGATACTTTCTGGTGAATAAATGAATCTTGAGGATCAACGACGAATCATTGACCATCCGATACTTAAAGAGCAAGAGTATAATCTAGTTCATTTTGAATTTGAAGGTATAAAGTACCAAGCAAAAGAAAATGAGATGCTTTCATCTGCCTTAATAGCAAATGGAATACAAATTTTTGGGTTTCATGCTAAGGATAACGCTCCTCAAGGTATATTTTGTGCAAATGGGCAATGTGCTCAATGTACTGTTCTTGTTAATGGTGTTCCAGTAAAATCTTGTATGACACCTACAAAAGAAGGAATGATTGTTAAACAAGTTCATGGTATCCCCTCTTTACCTGAAGACGATACCGAAGTTCAGTTTGGAAAAATACCTGTTTATGAGACAGATGTGTTGATTATAGGTGGAGGTCCTGCTGGATTGCAAGCTGCTCTGACCTTAGCTCCAAACGAAGTTGATATAATTCTTATTGATGATAAAGATCATTTGGGTGGAAAACTCTTACTTCAAACACACAAGTTTTTTGGTTCAGTTGAAGATTCTTATGCTGGAACTAGAGGTAATGATATAGCAACAAAACTTGAGAAAGAAGTAGAGGAATACAAGAATATTGATGTATGGTTATCAAGTCCTGCAATTGCTGTTTATAATGATAAATTAGTTGGTGTCCTCAAGGGAGATAAGTATGTTTTTGTTAAACCAAGAAAACTACTCATAGCAACTGGAGCTAGAGAAAAAATGTTATCATTTCCTGGAAATACAATTCCAGGAGTATATGGAGCTGGTGCTTTCCAGACGTTAGTTAATAGAGATTTAGTAAAGTCGAGTGACAAGATATTTTTGATTGGGGGAGGTAATGTCGGGTTGATTACAGGTTATCATGCGATCCAAGCTGGAATTGAAGTAGTTGGATTAGTTGAAGCTTTACCAAAATGTGGAGGGTACAAAGTTCATGAAGATAAGTTACGTAGGTTAGGTGTACCTATTTACACTCGTCATACAATTTTAGCTGCCCATGGAGAAAAACATGTAGATAAAATTACAATTGTTCAGATAGATGACAAATTTAAACCTATAGAAGGAACTGAGAAAACGTTTGCTATAGACACAGTATTGATAGCAATCGGATTGGATCCAGTAAACGAATTTTATCTTAAAGCTCAAGAATTTGAAATGGATGTGTGGGCAGCAGGTGATGCACTAGAGATAGCTGAGGCTTCTTCAGCGATGTTTACTGGAAAAATAGCTGGAATGGAAATAGCGATAAATTTAGGTTTAGTAAAAGAGGAAATACCCAAAGAGTGGATAGAGAAATCGAAAATTTTAAAGAGTCATCCAGGACCAGTAGTTGAAAGAGATTGTCTGATTGGAAGAAAAGGTGTTTATCCAGTTATTCATTGCAAACAAAAAATACCATGCAATCCTTGTACAACTGTTTGTAGTGAAGGATTAATCAATATTAAGGGAGGAGGTTTGCTGGGATTACCACAATATGAAGGATGTGAAAATCTTGTTACGTATTCCTCAGAATGTATTGGTTGTGGTCAATGTGTGGCAATTTGTCCTGGTCTTGCTATTACTTTAGTAGATTATAGAAAAAGTGAGGACACTCCAAGAGTTACGCTCCCTGCTGAAGTTTTCAACCAGAAAGTTGAGAAGGGAGAAATATTAACTGTTGTTGATGAGACAGGGAATATATTGGGTGATTTCGAAGTCTATCGATCAAGAACTTTAGCTCAACATCCAAAAACACAATTGGTCACTTTTGAACTCCCCGCAGAAATTGCTACAAAAGCGATGTCTTTCAAAGTTCAGAAAACTATTGAAAAAACAATTGAAGAGAAATATCAAGATATTATACCTGATGAAGCTATAATCTGTAGGTGTGAAAGAATTACAGCTGGAGAAATCAGAGATTTGATTAGACTGGGAATAACTGATGCTAACGAGCTGAAAGCTAAATCAAAAGTTGGGATGGG
Organism: Candidatus Heimdallarchaeota archaeon; assembly: GCA_023705905.1. Lineage (GTDB taxonomy): Archaea > Asgardarchaeota > Heimdallarchaeia > Heimdallarchaeales > Heimdallarchaeaceae > UBA460. The sequence goes on along the minus strand of BPTK01000059.1, from coordinate 10,839 downwards.
AGCTTGCGGAGCCAAAACTTGTTCGAAACTTATTGAGAAGCTGTTCAGAGAAGAGGGTATTTCTTATGACGAAATAACACCCTTTGTGCAACGACCTTTATTCGTAGAAGTACCACTGAGGTGTTTCACAGGAGCTAAGGAGGAGGATGAATAGAATGACAAAGAGATATGATGTCATAATTATTGGTGCAGGTAGTGTAGGAGTTCCTGCGGCTGAAGCTATTTCTAGAGAAGGGTTGAAGGTCGCAGTGATAGATTCACTTCCTTCAGCAGGTCAAGGTCAAAACAAGAAAGCTATTGGAGGAATAAGAGCTACTCATACTAATCCTGCAAAAATCCTCTTGTGTCAAGATTCAATAAATATCATCTCAAATTGGGAGAACAGACACGGTCATGATATTGAATGGTTCCAAGGTGGTTACACTTTTGTAGCATACAATGATGCTCATGAACAACTCATGAGAGAAAATCTTGTCATTCAAAAAGAATCAGGATTAAATATTAATTGGGTAGATAAAGAGAAAATTATTGAATTAGTTCCAGGAATCAGCAAAGACGGATTGCTAGGCGGAACTTATTCTCCCGAAGATGGAAACTCATCTCCTCTAAAAACTCTCTATGCAATGCAGAAGCAATCTCTTTCAAATGGAGCTGAATATTTCTTTAAAGAATCTGTTACAAATATTAAACTCGATAATGGCATAATTAAGAAAGTTTTTACAAACAAGGATGAATATGAAGCGGATTTTGTCATTAATGCAGCTGGAGCTTCAGCTAAATATATCGGTGAAATGGTTGGAATCAATCTGCCTATTTTTCCAGACTCACACGAATCTGGTATAACTGAACCTGTTCAGAAATTCATTGATCCTCTAGTTGTAGATTTAAGACCTGGAGAAGGGACTAAAAACTTCTATTTCTACCAAAATGTTGAAGGCAAATTTATTTTATGTCTCACACCAGAACCACTTTTACCTGGAACGAACGAAAATGAAACATCAGTCTTTCTCCCACAAGTCGCACAAAGGCTTATTGGTCTTATTCCTAGGACAAAACATCTGAAAATGAGAAGAACATGGAGAGGACTTTATCCCATGACACCTGATGGTTCTCCTATAGTAGGCAAAATAACTGATCTTGAAGGATATATCAATGCAGTAGGGATGTGTGGTCAAGGCTTTATGCTAGGTCCCGGTCTAGGAGAATTACTTGCAAGATTGATAATGGAAAAAACTTCCCCATCAGATGAAAGAATCCTAGAGGATCTTTCTTTGGAGAGAGATTTCGGAAAGGTGGAAAAACTCAAATGATACAACGATTCCTTAATCATTAATGAGTTGCACTTACAAATAGTTTTATAATTAAAATAGATATATGTTGCTTTAAGGGTTCAGTCACTTTACAAGCTGGTTAACAATGGATTCAAATAGCAGAAAGAAACTACTTATTTGTCGAGAAACCGATATAATTTGTACGGGTGGGGTAGTGTTTATTGGTGACGGAGCGGTTGGAAAAACACATACAGCTTTGAATCTGGCGAGTTATAAAAAAGGTTCATTTTATACAGCAGATTGCACAAATCTATCCAAATCCGTAAATTTGGAATTCGATTACTTTATTCTCTATTCAAATATTGAAAAATATAAAGTGACTATAAGCTCACAATTATTCATTATGCCCGGACAGAAAGGGAAAGCAGAAGTAGGTGAAGGACTAGCCTTTGAAGATGCTGTTGATATGTATTTCAATGTTAGAAGCATCAATGATGTAATCGCTTTAATCCTAACTTATAGTCTGGCTGATATTAGAACCTTCCAGAATTTGGAATACTGGTTAAACAGGGCTATAGATCATGAGCTAATATCCGATTATACTAACATCATTTTACTTGGAACTCATATGGATCATGTTATTTCTTCAGATGTATCTGATTACATGATAAGTGATGGAGAAGCTTTTGTGAAACAAAGAATCGATGATAAACTAGGATTAAAATTGAGTTCAGATCGTATAAGTTCAGTGGAAATTTCTAATTTGAATAGAACAGGAATTGATGAATTACAAGACAGTGTATCAAATGCTTTCTTCAGAGCATTTGAGATTGAAAAAGTAATTCAACAAGGAAATTATGATTGATTGACCGAACCTTTAAGATTACAACAAAGCAAATTACACTCTAAACTATAACCAGCTTTAAGAAAAGATTGTAGTTTCAAGAAACTTTATTAGATATATTTAGTTATCTAATTATAGTTTAAGTCATTAGTACATGAATTCTTAAACAAAGTATCATGTATGTAAAAAAATAAATCATAAACACGGGATATTCATGAAAGGCACATCAAGCAAAATCTGGTCAACTTATCTTCTTATTCTTTGTATTTCGACTTTAGTTTATATCGAACCAATTTTAGAAAAAAGTGATAACTTAACTAGTCCACTTGAAAGTTTGAATTTGGATGATTTAACTGATTTCACAGATTTTGAAGATTATATTAACGATAATCCTGTCAAAAAACTCAACATACCTGGTAATTTTAAAACAAAAGCATTTTTCAGTTATAATCAATTAGTATCAGCTTTGGATGCTGATGGTGATGCTTTAGAGTGGTGGGAATTTGATGCAGATAATCAAAATGGAGGATCAATAATTAATTCCAGATATGCAGTAGGAGATCATCCAAATATTTTGTATAGTTATCCAACAGCTGATGATACCTATACTCTTCTGAAAGATGTAATGAATCAAGCAGCGGCTAGAAAATCAATTATGTTTACTCCAGAGATGACAAATGATGCAACAATTTCCGGAAAAATCCATTATTTAATCAATATTCATAGAGATTCAAATGCTGGTTTTCCTGACTACGATTCAATTGATATCACTCTTAAAGTTACACTTTTACACTTCTTCAATGGCAATTCTTCTACTAAAGAAATAAATTCCATAGAGCATTTACTAGATACAGTTGCCCCCTCAACAGAATATATACAAAATGTAACCCTCAATAGCACAATTTCTGAATATACTATCCCTGCTGGAGATAGGCTTAAAGTAAAATATGAAATAAAATATAGTGATATTGCTGCAGAATATGGTCATGTTACATTACAATCTCTTGCTGATGAAGGTTGGATAGGATATTATCCCGACAACAAAGTAAACTGGGACATTATTGATGGTATCTACTCAAAATCTTACGAATTATCAGATGTTGATGCTGTTTTTGGTTTTCAGTTATACATGCGTGAAGAGATTTATCCCGACGTTCAAATCTTCAATGTTGATGAAGGTTCTGTATATCAGACAGCTGAATTGATTAACATTGATGTTACAGATGGATCAGACAGTTATTATCGTTGGGATACAGCAAGTTGGATTCCTTTTATTGACGATAAAACAACAACTATACCCACTACTCACGGATGGCACACTTTAGATGTTTCTGCGAGTGAACCAATCTACAATAATACAGTTATTAAAAATCGCACTGTTGGTTATGATGCAAGTTATGATAACTTACAATTACACAATGCTATTAGTGGAGAAAAACTACCGGGAGGTTTTGTTCTCAATTTCAGTGCTTATAATGTAACTTCTGTTTCGTATGCTTGGGATGGTAGTCCGACTCCAATTAGTTTGTTGAGTCCATATGACATTACAACTTCAATGTATAATGGATTACATAATATAACAGTCAACGCAACAGATTATTATAAGACTCGAACCTACAATTATCAGTTTTATTTTGACTCTGACGCCCCTTTGATAAACTTGAGCAACGTTGTAAATGATACTTTCCTTCTTGCAGGTAAAACAATCAATATCCAGATTACTGATTATAGTGATTTCAATTTTCTTAACTACAGTTGGATTTCTGTACAAAACTGGTTATATGATGCTAGCGATATATACTCCACTGAAATGCCTATAGGAGATGGATACCATTGGTTAATGGTATATACTGAAGATGAATTCGGTCATTTAAACACAACGAATTATCGATTTTATACCAGCTCTACGGTTTTTTCTGTTGATTTGAAATACTGGGATAATGAAAGTTATCACCAAGGAGGAGAAGATGTTGAACTAATCATCCAACAAAGTAATACCACGTTATATTATTCGTGGAATGGTGGATCTGAAACACAAGCTTCAGTAGGTACTTCCCTTGTTTTAACTGGTGCAAATGCTTTACCCTCTGCAGAAGGATTACAAAATGTTACAATTCGAATATTCAATCTGACTGACCATGAACATATTTATTATTTCAATTTCATTGTTGATCAAACCGCTCCGCAATTCACCGATACTTATTCAATTTACAATAATACACGACTGCTTTCATCAGTGGAATTTCAGTTTTATGTAAATGATACTTATACTAGTACGAATTCATTAATTGTTCAATATTCTCTCAATGGGATGATTTACGAATCTTTTGATACAAGATTTCTGTTTCCTCTCTCCTTTTATTCAGATGGAGATTACTCTTTAGAGGTCTATGCTGAAGATAAAGCAGGAAACACAGCTAGTTTCAAGATATATTTCACAATAGACACTACTGATCCAACCATCCTATCTGTAACTATCCCTGATTTGGTTGATGATTCAATTCATGGTAATCTCTTTGTACCTGAGAATGCTCTAGTACAAGTACTTGCTTCAGATGCTGACCCTAGAATCAGATTTTTCTACAAATGGAATGCTGGTCCAAAAATAGAGTTTATTGACGATTTTATACTAATCTCAGCGATTGACAAAAATGCTAAATTGACTATCTATGTTAATGATACTCTAGGGAATGAAGCTAAATATGATATAAATCTTGTATATGATAGCACACCACCTGTAGTGGTTCTCGAATGGCCTTCTCCATTAGCCAAAATCAATGATCGAACTTGGTTAGAATTTAATGCTCAAGACTATTCCCAATTCTCATTACTATCTGTTGAATATGAATGGGATTATGGTGGCATTGTAATTGCTAATCCAGAGACAGACGGATTTTTTGATTTTCAAATGAATCCCCTAACTTTACTTGGTTATCATACATTCGTTTATTTAATATATGGATATGCAATAGCAAATTTGACAATAACTGTCGAAGATATTCTTGGTCATACAGACAACTACTACTTCTCATTTGAAATAGATCAATATGCACCCGAGTTAGGATTGCATTATTTTAATGGGCAGGACTATGTTGCGATGAATGCTGATGGTTATTATCCAGATGTACCAGGAGGGTCAGAATTGTGGTATGATAGTAGCTTAAATGATGATTTAGCATATTTTAAATATTATTTTGATGATGATGATGAGCCCACTTATTTGAATGATCCATGGAACTTCACTCTTCCTACAGAAGATGGTAACCACACTTTGCAAGTTATATTAGCTGATACTACAGGTGAAAATTTAACTCAAAATGTACTTATTGCAAACTTCACTTTTCTTATAGATGATATCGCAATCTATGTAATAGATCCACTAGATTTGAGTCACGCAGATGACATCTCAATGATATACAATGAGACATTTAGATATACTGTTAATGTAACTGATTCAGTTGACAATGAAACAATAGATGGACTTCAATATTTCCTATCCTACGATGTAGAAACTAATTTGAATATTACTGTGATTCAAATCGATAATTCAACATTTGAAATAATACTTCATGCAACAAATGTTACAGATGGAGTAGGCACAGATGTTACTATTAGGTTTTACAATAAGAATCCAGATGGAGGAGAATTATTTACATTAACGTTTACAATAGATAAGAAAGATGCTGATTTAACCATTACAGATTCAAGTGATATAAGTGTCGAATATGGTGAATTATTCCAAATTTATGTTACATTACAAGAGAATACAACGTTTTTGTATCAAACCATCAATAATCTTAAAGTAAATGGTACAGAAATCGCTAAGGAAGACTTCTATTTCAATGAGACAACATTTGTGTGTATGTTTAATTATCCGTCTACAATAATCGGCACAAAAGGGAATTTTTCACTAATTATCCTCGCTGAATCCCTCTATTATTATGGTGTTACTAACTTGACAAGTCTACATGAGATTGAGATAAGACCGATTCCTGTTCTAATTGATGTTTGGGTTTCCAACTCAACAATCCTAGAGGGAACCTCACTTACCATCTTTGCTAACTTATCAACTATCTATGGTGATCCTGTTGTTGGTGTAGAAATATTCTTCTACGTCTATATCTACTACAAAACCAATGCAACTGAAACAAACAATCAGCCAAAATTATTAATCATTGGATTTAATGATACACATTCTGATTCAGATAATACAAATGCCGAAGGAATTGCTTCTGTAGCTTATACTTTAGAATCAAATGTGGATTATGTTAGGATTATGGTTGATTACGACGGAAGTGGCATCCTTGATGAAATACAATTTGAGTATGAAGATATTATAATTACCATACCTCCACCAGAAGCTGCAAAACTACCTACTTGGATTCTAGCTTTAATTATTGGTGGAAGCATCTTAATTGCAGGAATTATATCATTCATAATTTACAAAGCTACTCGACCTAAACCTTTCGAAGATTTAATGAAGAAAGTTACTGATGAGGAAATTGCTTTGAATTACTCAATTCTTTCCCCAGGTATAATGCTGTCAATATTTGATCAGCGGAAAGGGCCGATTCCACTTGTAACCGATCATTCATTGAGTATTGGTAGATATATAGGAAGGATGCAGATAGGAATAGAGAATTTTCTGCTTAAAATTGCAGATCAAGCTTATTCCAGCTTAGGTTTTGAGGAACATACAGATGAGAGAAGAGTAGGCTCAATAGTTCTACCTAGTGAGAAAATGGTAGGATTTTTACAGGGAATACAACTGAAGAATGCTCAAGCTCGTGGAGGATTTGAAAATCTTTCTTTGATAGTTCTTGCTGATAGAGAGTATGGAAACTTATTGCTTAACTATCAAGAGTATCTTTATCCCAAAATAGATGAATTGGATGCTGCTCTCAAAGAAAAGGATTCACTGAAAAAAGTAGAAGAGACAATAAAAGAAATCCGCAAAATCTCTGTGATAATAGTCCTTGCTGCACAAAAAGTTGAGAAAGCTCAAGAAAACGGAAACAGCTCATAAATACTCTCTTTTTTCTCCAGCCTTTATCGATATGTTGATAATTAAATAGACCGTTATATTCATAAAGAGGTCAACGACGCTGTTAGGGGGCACTATATATGTCATATTTATTCGATGAAATTTACGGTAAAAACGAAGAAGCTCCTGCAATCGAAGATAAGATCCTACTCATGGGTCTCCAGGCTACAGGAAAAACTGCAATTAAAGATGTAGTTTTCTTCAATAAATCTCCTGAAGATATGGAGGATTACATGGCTACAGTTCACTACCAACGTCATTTTATTGATGAAGAAAAATCAAGCATGGTTATCGATTCCGGTGGCCAAGAAAGTTATTGGAACGAAGCCGTAACACATTTTCGACATCTTGTTTTTTCCAATGTGAAACTTCTCCTCTGGATTGTTGACGTTACTCATCCTGAGATGTTTGAAGAATCGGAAAGAAGATTCAGTTTTACTATTAGACAATATAAGAAAGAAAATCCCAATGGTCGAATAACTGTTTTGTGTCACAAAGTTGATCTTGTCCCTCCTGAAAGAATGGTTGTTATTCATCAACATGTTCGTGATTCTTTTAATGACCCCAAATATGAAATAGATTTTGAGAATACCAGTATCTACTATGGAGAAAGCCTGAAGGAATTAGTTTTTACAATTATGGCTGAAGCTGGTATAGATACAAAACGATTTGAGTTGATTTCTAACTTAGGTCAAAAAGTGGAAGAAAGTGACGAGTTCCAAAGCTATCTTATGGAACATCAAGAAGATCCAAGAATAGCCCAACTTCTAGATTATCTTAAACCTGAAGCAGAAATTACTTTGCCCACGTTTGGAAACTTAGATCTACAATTTGATTTGACTGAATATGGTATTGTAGAAATAGTTCTTATTGATAACGAAACACTCTCACCTATAGTAGGCGCTTCATCCAAAACAGATGTTAGTACACAAAATTCAATGGATTATCTCATAGGACTTCATGACTTCAAACGTTATGTTAGGAAGCATAGTCAAGAGATTGACCCCACTGGTACTATTGTAAAATCTGCTGATGAGAAAGTACATGGAATGGTTTTCAACCTTGCAAAAAATTTCTTGCTCGTAACTTCTTTCTCTGAAATAACAGAAGAAAGGAAGAAAATGTTTTTTGATCTTATTCTTAAATTTGCTAAATCAACAACTGATTCTGCTAAAACAGCTGAACCTAAACCAGCTCCTGTTGCTGTTCAAGAACCTGAACCAGAACTAGCTTCTGTTGTTGTTCAAGAACCTGAACCAGAACTAGCTTCTGTTGTTATTCAAGAACCTGAACCAGTTTCAGTTCCTCAAGTTCCTTCAATTCCCGTTGCCTCTGTAGCAGAAACTACTGATACCGAACCTTTACCTGAAATTGTTGATGAACCAATAGTTATCGTTGAAGAAACACCCGAAGTTCCTCAAATAGATATAATTGAAACACCGTTAGTTGTGGAAGAAACTGATACTGTTGAACCTGAAAGCATATTGCCACCTTCGCCTGCTTCAGTTGACCTAATTACAGAGGAACCAAAGACAGAGATTGAACAGACTGAACCAGAATTAATTGAAGTAGAACCTATAGAAGAACCTGCTGAACTTCCTGAAACTCATGTAGAATCAGAACCCATAATTATCGAGGAAACACCTGAACCTTTAGCTACATCAGCACCTCAAGTACCTGTTCCAGCTGTTCAAGAATCATCTACTGTTCCAGACATAAAAGCACCCGAAATACCTCAAGAACAGCAAATCGTACCCGAATTTGTTGAAAAGATGGTTATAGAGTCAATCCCTGAACAAGCTGAACAAATTGAAGCAACTGTTGGGGAAAAGGTTGAACATGTCCCCGAAACAATTGAACCAATTGCCACATTAAACGGGATAGGAGATTCAAGTGCAATCAGTTTCACTGCAGACGATATCTCAAGTTTTGCCAACTTCTTAGTACAAAAGAAGGAAACAATACTTGAAGACATATCACAAGATGACCTTAAAGGTATGTCTGACTTTCTTACAAAAGGATCAACTGAAGAAACAAAAGATATAGCAGAAGAAAGTGAAGAACAAGCTGTGGAGTAATCTCTTCAAATCAAAAACTTATTTTGAAAGCGTTTTTGTACAACTTATTGTATATACAACTTGTGTTATACTGGGCGACTGTCTCCATACCTTCTGTATTCTAGTTGCGAATCTAGGAAGATTGGTATCTCCCGCATCTCTATAACACATTCATGAATAGGATAAATCTCTATAGATGTTGTGCCAAATCCTTTTTGAACTTTAATCCCTCTTTCAAGCTGTTCAGAGTTTTCAACTGCTACATCTAGCATTGATTTCTGTAGATTTCTTCCACAAACATCACATCTAAAACTAATGTTCCTATCAACTCTTCTTTCAACAACCTCATCTTTTGGAATACTATTTTTTGCTAAATAATTAATGAGTGTGTCTTTCATCTTGAGTTTAGCTCTTCCAAGTAGTTCATCAGGTTGGAATAGTTGTTGCATTTCAACCGATAAAGTATTGAAATATTCTTTTTCATTGGTTAAATCCATATTTGGAGGAAAAACTGTTGTTAATACTAAATCTTCGTCTATTTCTTTCATATAGACTCTGTTTTCTTCAAAAGAGAAAATGACATGATCTAAAACTAAAGTTGGTGAAAACATTTTTGCAAGATCATTTTTCAATTTAATGAAATTATATCCGGCATACCTTTCAGGTTGAGAGTATAACATTAAACCTTGAGCTGTTGATAATGCGATAAAAACCAAATCTTGTTGTTGGAATGTTTCCTTGATTTTAACTGATTTAGTATCATCTTTAGGGTAAACATAAGCTAATACTTGTTGCATTGCATCCCATATTGTTTCCTCAAATATTGATGTACCCATAATCTCTGCATTCGGAAAATCCTCTATTTCGAAAATTTCTTTGATTGATTGTAAAACAGGTTCTCGTTTATTGGGTGGGACTACATCCATCTTATGTGCAAATACGTATATGCGCGCTTCTGCACTCAATTCTTTTGTACTTTCAACAGTAAGATCAAAATAATATTTTGAACGCATTATATTTGATGCATCAGAGATATCAATTACAAAAATTAGAGCTTTTGTATCACTGAATGTTCTTTCTTTGTATTGTTCAAAGACTTCATTCAAATAGTTGCTTTGACCTCCAACATCAAAAAGATTAATCGCACTACCTGCAAGATTAAACAATTTTCGATTTATACGTACTGTAGCTGGGTTCATAGATGTTGCTTCTGGAGAAAATCCCTCAAAAACAACTTGACGAATAGATGTTTTTCCTGATTGAGATAAACCTAAAACGACTATCTTCGATTCTAATTCGTTAGTACCGCTGTACATTATCCTCACACTTAGAACGTAATTTTGATTATAAAAAATTAATGTTTATACTAATACTATGTATTATAGTGCTTTATATACTATTTCTTCTAGATTACTCATAATTTATTGATTTCAAGAATTCAATTCTTTTTGATTTGATTTTATCCATATCTTCTCCTATCCACATGAAATGACCACCATGTGTCTCCAATAGCTCAAAATCTTTTAGATTATTTTTGAGATATTCAGCATGTAACCATTTAACATCATTATCATCTTTACTATAGACTAACAAGGATTTTACATTTATATTATCAACTGGGAT
>BPTK01000058.1 GCA_023705905.1 Candidatus Heimdallarchaeota archaeon | reverse complement strand
CATTCTTGGCAAGAAGTAACCCAAAGTGCAATGAGCATAGGTCACAAAGGGATGATTGTTGCAGCCAAAGTATTGGCATTAACAGCTTTAGAATTTTTAGAAAAAACAGAGCTAATAGAGAAAGCTAAAAATGAATTAAGTGATCGATTAGATACTAAAAATTACGAATGTCCGATACCAGATGAAGTTAAACCAAATGTCCCAAATTGGGTTTTCGATGAGTTCTGAAGGCACATAGGTAATAAGCACTCACAACCAACAATTAATGGTTACCCGACAATGGGCGACCTAGGCCATATATTGGTAATAAACTTCTCTTTAAAAATATACATCTCTACTGTCAACCATGTACTACAAACTTTACAAAACAAAAACCAAGACTACTGATGTTAGTTATGACGAAAGTTTTTCGGAGTTTAACAAGATATACAAGAAGCATGATGTTCAGGTATTAGGCGGTGGAACAAACGTTGAAGATCGTCGCGAAATGTATCTCATGACTCTTTTCAAGAATAAGGCACATTATGAGGAGACAGTCAAGAAACTACATGATGATCCAAAATACATGGAACTCTCCAAAAAGCTTGAAGAAGGTCGAGAGAGTATAAAAGTGATCACTCTAGAAAGCAACTAACATTAAATGAGAAACTTTTATTCTCTTTTTTCTGTATTTTTTTACAGTGCTAATACAATTTTATAAGATAGAATTAGAATCTCGTTTCAATGGATTCTACAGATTTTGGTATTTTTGTTCTTTCGTAAACATAAATAATGCAAATAAGATATAATTATCTGAGATGAATATAATACAATCTGAAGGTAAACTTACTTGCTGTGCAGTTGATCGTCCCAATTCTGAGGTTTCAACTACCCACAAAGGAAAGAAACTGTACTTCTGTGACAAATCTTGCTTAAAGGAATTCAAAAAAGATTCTGAACGATTTCTCAGTTCAACTCATTTCCGTTTAGAATTTGAAAGTCTTGAAAATGCATAAAATGGAAGGTAAGATCTTTCCTCAGAGATAGGAAAATGTTCAAATAAAGAACTCTGAACCATTTAGTCATGAAAAAGATAGGAATCATTGGCGGTTTAAGCGCAGAATCTACTATTGAATATTACAAAATTCTTGTTAAAGAGTATAATTTGTTAAAAGGAGGAGCATCATCTCCTTTGCTTATAATTGATAGTTTAGATTTAGAGACTGTGAGAAATCTGATGGTTGACAACTCTTGGGAGGAGGTTTATCAAATTATTTTCAAATCAGCCAGAAATTTAGAAGATTCTGGAGCTGAAATTATCATTATTGCAACTAATACTATCCATAAGATTTTCGAGAAATTAACAATGGAAATCAATACTCCAATGATAAGTATAATGGATGCAACTGCGGAAGCAATAAAGGAGAAGGGGATACTGAGAGTTGGGTTGCTTGGAACAATTTTCACAATGCAAGCTGATTTTTATCAAAGCGCTTTAAGCAAATATGGTATAGAAGTAATTGTACCTAACAAAGAAGATCAAGAGTATGTCAATACTGTTATCTGGGAAGAATTAACGCATCATATTCTTACACCTGAATCAAGAGAAGGTTATCTAGGTGTAATTAAACGATTAAAATCCAAGGGAGCCGAAGGTGTAATTTTAGGATGTACAGAAATACCCCTACTAATCACGCAAGAAGACAGTCCTATACCAGTATTTGATACAACAACTTTACATGCCCTCGCAGCATTAAAAAAGGCAGTTAGATAATTTGGTTTAAAATCGTTTGATACGGGGAAAAAAATAAAAAGAAAAGAAAGAAAAACGCTAGTTCTGCCTTTTTCTTCTAACAATTATTGCGATTACTACTACAGTAACGGCGCTTATTGTAACTAGTTCAAATGTACCAGTTTCTTCTGTCTCAATGGTAGGACCAATTGAAGAACCAATTGAAGGATCATAAACAACTTCTCCATCAAAATGTTCAAAGCTGAGGTAAGTTTGTACTGTTCCATCACCTGCACTGGAGTAAGAAGCGTTAACAGTTCTATACTGATAGGTGTTGGAAATGTTGTACTTGGCTTGGTTAGCATAAGCAAAGAACGCTTGGTAGTGTTCATCACCAATAGAAAATTGTTCTTTCACTTCTTCTTGACTTTGAACTTTATATTCAGCTCCAGTACTATTCTCGTAGTTATTTACTAACTGACCATTTGTGTCATTGATTCTATGAGTATTGGTTGTTGGGGTGATATCAAATCTAAGAGCGAGGTTAGAATCTTCTCTTTGCCATGGCCAATTGTTCATAGTAACATCAAATTTCATTTCAGCTCCACCCATAATCTCGTATCCATCAATGGTTTGATTTGCTAGATACATATGGACAGTAAGCATTATTTCAAAATCTGTGTAGTTTGGAACATTCACTGATGCAGAGGTATAGTCGAAATGAACTGCTGCTACTTCTTGCTGGCCTTCAACATCAATATAATCAACTCTAAATCCGCTGAAATCAAATTGGACTGTTGAAAGTGCTAGAACGTTAGAGTATACAGGTCCTGATGGAGTCGTGTCTTTCCATAATCCTGTTTCATCATATTGGAATGCACCGTCTTCGTTATAATCCATATATTCTATTATAGATTTGAACTGAACATTGAAGGAGAAACCTTCAGATAATTCGAATCCAGCATCTGTTATAAATGTAAATTTCGGTACGCTTCCACCTGCTTTTGAAATGAATTCCAAGTCATAATATTTGAAAGTCACTTGGTTGCTATTTTCTTCATAAAAGAAATCTTGATCATCTGCGCTAACTTGTGTTAAGACAAGTAAGATTAGAAACAAAGTTCCTGTGGTTATTTTCATTATTTTGTGTTTCATTTTGCTCAAGTTGTTCTTGTCTTCCCTTTTTAGATAGGTTCTTATTTAACAAAACTAAGAGTCTTATTTAGAAAATTAAAGTCACCTCTAAAGTTGAACATAAAGTAGAAAAATTGTAAGAAGTTAAATATTCGTTTTAATAGCCATAACTATGGTTAGAATCATAAGAGGGATTAGAAGAAAAGCTGCTGGGATAATAGTAATTTTTCTATAAACTAAAGGAAGAACATTTTAACTGGATTTGTATCAAAGAAGAAAGGAAACAATAAGAGTTGTAAAAAAGAAGAAAAAAAGGATTTGATCAATATTTAGGAAATCGAACTCTCTATTCAATCACTTGCGGGGATAGCAACTTGGTGCTTCTTTTGGGATCCATTATGATTGGAAGACTTCTTTTTAGAACCACCATAGCTTGAATGTTTCTTTTTAGAACCACCATAGCTTGAATGTTTCTTTTTAGAACCGCCATAGCTGGAAGACTTCTTTTTAGAACCGCCATAGCTAGAAGATTTCTTTTTGGAGCCACCATAGCTGAAAGATTTCTTTCTGGAACCATCAGTTTTTGAGGTTTTCTTTGCTTTTTCTTGTATAGTAATGTTCTGATTTTCACTGAAATAAAGTCTCTGAATTGGTTTCTGCATGAATTCTTCTATATTACGAATCATTTTCATTTGGTCATCAGTAACAAGTGAAATTGCCTTTCCTTCATTATTCATTCTAGATGTTCTTCCTATTCTATGGACATATATTTCTGGTCCTTCTCTTGGTATATCAAAATTGAAAATGTGTGTAACGTGAACAATATCTAGTCCTCTTGCTGCAACATTTGTTGCTATCAAACAATCAATTTTCTCTTCTCTGAAATCCTTCAAAACACGTTCTCTTTGGTTTTGTGTTTTATCTCCATGTAATATGCTGAATCGCATATTGAGACCCTTTTCCTGAATTAAACGCTTTTTAAGTTTGTCTCCCCATCTTTTAGTATTTACAAAAATAATAGAAGATTTGGGTTGTTCCATTTTGAGTAAGGTAACAAAACTAGCATATTTCTTACCAGCATCTCGAATTTTGTAATAGTACTGCTTACAGTTGGCAACTGTCAAATCATCTTTGCTCACATTAAGTTCTACAAGTTTTTCACCATGACTAAACTGTCGAGCTATCTTTGTTATCTGTTTGAGCATTGTTGCTGAGAAAAGCAATAAACGAGGTTGAACAGCTTTCATAGCATCAAATAGGATGTACTTTATATCAGGGAGGAAACCCATATCGAGCATTCTATCTGCTTCATCTAAAACAACAAACCTAACGTTATTAAACGAAATAGCTCTTCTTCTGTAAAGATCCATCAATCTTCCGGGTGTAGCAATAATTATCTGAGCTCCATTCTTAATCTCTTTTCTTTGTCGGTCAATAGAGACACCACCATAAACCTCTAGGGCTTTCAATTTCCTATACTTGTTCAAATCAGTAATAACACTATACACTTGTTTGCATAATTCTCTAGTAGGTACTAATACAACAGCTTGAACTGCTTTTAGCTTTGGGCTAATCTGGTTAGTAATCGGAATGGCAAAAGCTAGTGTCTTTCCAGTTCCTGTTTTAGCTTGAGCTAAAACATGTGTTTTACCCCCATCAAGGAGTTTTGGAATTGCTTTACTCTGTATTTTAGTTGGAGTTTCAATCCCCATATCATCTAACGCGCTTTTTATTTTAATATTTATATCGTAATCTTGAAATTTCATTGATACCACTGCCTATAGTTTAACCTAAAATGACTACAGTCTAACCTAAAATCAAGTATCAACTCTTTGAAGGCATGATTCTAAGCAATTATTTAGGGCGTTGAAAAAAATTTTAACAAAATAATCGCTTATTTCTAATCTTCCTCAACTACAAGTATGCATTTTGACAGTGTTTTAAAAGACTTCGATTGAACAGATTCGTAGAAAATCCTATTTTGCAAAAAATAAAGAAATAAAAAGAGGGAATTAATAACGGGAAAGATCCGCTAAATATGGATCCTTTTCTTCCTCTTCATCATCTTTTTTGTAAGTTACTTGTTCAATTGTTTTTCTTTGAGAATAATTGGTTCTTCCACGATCGTTTTTCCTTTCGCTTTCTGTCAAATGCATTTTCTGTATATCTCTGTTCATGAATGATTCAATACGACGAATCATATTCATTTGTTCACTTTCTACAATTGTGATTGCTTTTCCTACTTTATTCATTCTAGAGGTTCTTCCAATCCTATGAACGTAATTTTCAGCATTTCCGACAGGTAAATCATAATTAAAGATATGAGATACATGAGGGATATCTAATCCTCTTGCAGCAACATCGGTAGCAATTAAACACGTAATCTTATTCTTCCTGAAGCTACTCATGACTATTTCTCTTTGCTTTTGGGTCATGTCACCTTGCAGTGTATCTATCTTCATCTCAATTCTTCTATCGTTAATGAGTCGTTTCTTCAGCATTGCTGCCCATCTTTTAGTATTTACAAAAATTATACAAGACTTAGGATGTTCTCTTTGCAGAATTTTAATAAAAGCATTGTATTTATGCTTAGGATCATCAATTTCATAGTAATATTGTTTGCAATTAGCTACTGTCAGATCATCTTTGCTTACATCTATTTCAACTAGTTCTTGACCCCAGCTGAAATCAGAAGCTATTTCCTTTATTTCCTCTAACAATGTTGCAGAGAACAATAACAATCTTGGAAAAACATCTTTCATAGCATCGAACAGAATGAAGTCGATATCAGGAAGGAATCCCATATCAAGCATCCTATCTGCTTCATCTAGAACGACGAACTTGACCTTCTTGAATGTCACTGCTCGTCTATGATATAGATCTATTAGTCTTCCTGGAGTGGCAATTATTATTTGAGCACCAGATCTAATGTTGCGTATTTGTCGATCAATAGATACTCCTCCATAAACTTCTACTGCTTTGAGATGTCGATATTTTGTCACATCACTTATTACGTGATATACCTGTTTACATAATTCTCTTGTTGGGACCATTATCACTGCTTGTACATTGCGTAGTGATGGGTCAAGTTTCTCAGCTAGGGGTATGGCAAATGCTAATGTTTTCCCTGTCCCTGTTTTTGCTTGAGCTAAAATATGACTTTTTTCTCCCTCTAATATTTTTGGAATTGCTTTTTCCTGTATATCTGTTGGAGTATGTATCCCCATTTCGTCTAAAGCTTGTTTAATTTCTTGTTTTAAGTTATAATCTTGAAATTTCATTGGTTTCATCTGTAATTAGTTATGATTCAAAACCGAGTATTATTGTTGCGAATATTTGATTCTTTTCAATTAATATCATAGTTTCTGAAATGTTGAAAAAATAGAATATTATTCTTTTCTTATCTTCCTCATCTCTGACTAATCTTTTCCCCGAGGCTTTAAAAGACTTTGTTATTACAACTGAGAGAATATTCAGCTAATAAGATGCACTACTTTTTTACGAAAAAATGTGGATATGCTCTCTATTAGGCTACAAATGGGTAAAGTTTAAGTAATTTGTTAAAGGATTGTTTATTTACTATGAAAAAAGCAAATAAAGTTCTATTAGTATGTACACTTTGTTTATTTCTATCAGTTCCCACTAAATCTTCATACTCAATTATTGAGAATCAATCTAACATATCAAATCTGGATAGTACAGCTTCCACTCCACCTGTAATCATTTTTGATTTATCAAATATGGCTACTAGTGGAATATTAACAATCAATGTTTATGATGCAGAGAACAATCTATCTGAGGTTTCAGTGTTCCATAATGGATTAGAACTTTTCTCCCCGAACATTACAGTTACTTGGAATGACACAGATTGGTCCCTTCAGACGCCCCCTCTATCTATTAAAACCCATGATTATGAAAACTCACTTGATGATTCAGCTCCCGATAATGATCAAACAGCCTATAAAGGAGAGATAACCGTAGATGATGTTTTTGTATCAGGAGATCATAATGAAATAACTGTTGAATCTTCGAACCTATCAGGAGATATAGCTATGTCTACAATTCTATTTTGCAATACAGTTGATTGTTGGGGTCGAGGTGGAGGTACATCTAATGACGACATATTTACAGTTACTCGGGAACCACCAACTGGTGTTCCAGTGATGACATTTAATATGACAGGTTATTATTGTTGTGGATACATAGAACCTATAATCGAACCTACTGACAGTTCCATTGTTAATTTTACTGTATTTTACAATGAAACAGATAACATGTTAGCTATGACTGTACTTACTGAGGAAGGGAACTTCTTCAAAACAGCTATCACACTTGACGAAACTGTTGATCTTAATTTATTCGGATGCAGAGATTGTAGCTGCCCGATCGAAGTACCTACTGCAGAGCCAAGTTTCATTTTTCTAGCACTATCGTCAGGTGTAGTTATACTAGCAACAATTCTTAAAATCAATAAGCGTAAGAGAAAAACTTAATTCTCTTATATTTCACTTTTTTTTGAGAAGGTAGCAACTACTTTTTGAGATATTGCCATTCTATTGAGTACACTAACAGGTTGACCTGTGTTTTCAGAATTCTGTAGCATATCCCATATGGGAGAAGGGTCCTTTACTTCATCAATAAAAGCATTCATCTTATTGATACCAGAGTATGCTTTACCCTCAAAAATATAGGAGAATAAAAAGGAACCTATATTTTTAGACAGGTATGTAAATTCCTGAAATCTATTTCTATGAATAATATTAGTACTATCGTCCAATCTAATATCCTGGAGAATTTCCAAAAACTGCTCCAAAGCTTGATCTTCCAATTGCTCATCAAAAATTTCAGTGAAAAGTACAGTACCTAATGTATTGAGAACTAAGAACATGATGGGATATTCTTCTTCTTTGACTGCATATGAAGTGTCAATCATTCGCCTCTTTATCATTTGATTAAGCATTTGTTCAATATGAGTTAGTTCAAGTTTTTCAGAGACTGTAGGAAGTTTCTTTGTAAAAGCATTCCATTGGTCTAATTTGTCCAAAATAAGATCATATTCATTTGAAATTATAATAGCTAATCTTCTCAGTCCTTTTTCTTCTGCAAGTTTTTGAGCATTTGAAATATGATACTTCGCTTCGTCAATTTTAATTTCAATAAGAGATAGTTGTGCTTGTAATAAATAAGTTTCAGCTAGCAAAGGATATAGTTTATTATAAGAAGCAATTTCAGTAAGTTGACTGACATATTCTTTTGTTTCAATAAGAAGGGACATGTCTTCTGTCGTACTAAGTTCAATTAAAAGAAGTTCACAAAGATTCAGAATAGCTTCAACAGAGATACTGTGATCAAGATTCTTTTTTCCAATGATACTGAAAAGAATCTTCTTAGACTCACTTGCAGTTCCAGTTTTTCTTTGATGTTTCAAATAGATAGCTTTTGTTAAGAGGAATAAATGTTCAATCTCGATACTATCAGTTTCTGAACTAAGAATATTTAATCTTTCAAGATAATTGTGAGATTCCTCGTTTTCTTCTAAAACTAAATGAAGATTTACTAAGGATTTCAAAGATAATGCGATAAGGCTGAGTTTGTCACCCATCTGCATTTTTTCTCTGAACTCTAATGCTAATAAATGGTACTCAAGAGATTTGTCTAATTCATCTTTCTTTAGATAAAGATCACCCAAACAATAATAGAGACCACCAAGAGTGTCAAGTGATTTGAATTTGTGGAATATTTTTAATGATCTTTGATAGTGTTTTAATGCTTTATCGAGTTCTCCTTTTTCACTATAAATTAAGCCATACCATCTATGAGCAATTCCTAAACAATGTTCATCTCCCATCTCTTCATTCATTTTATGATAAAGTTCTAGAGTTGAAAGTGCCTTATCATAATCCCCTTTTGCTTTATGAAGTCCAAGAATATTAATTAACACATTTATTACTCGAGCCTTATGACCAATTTGCTCGAAATAATTTTTCGCTTTTATAAGATGTTCCAATGATTTATCTAATTTGCCTAAGCCTTTGTACAAAAAGCCAAGATATTGACTGTTAAAAGCCAAGTTGTACTCATCGTTTAATTCTTTAAAGAGCTCTCCGCTTTTTTCCTCATACTCTAAAGCTAACTTGAGTTTATCCTCTTTGAACTTTATTCCAGCTATCATATGATAAATAATTGCTAGTATTCGTCTATACCCTAATTCTTCTGCAATTGATAGACTCGTTTCATAATTCTGCATTGAAACGTCTAAATGTCCATAATAAAAATACACATCTCCAATGTTCTTAATAATCATGGCATTCTGATGCATATTGTTCAATTTCTCGTTTAATAATAGAGATTTATTGAGCGCTTCTAGAGATTTTTCAAACTCATATACATCTAGGAATACCTCTCCTTTAATCATAAGAAAACGAATTTCTCGCTTAATAAATTGGGGATCTTCATCCTTTCTGACCTGTTCTAGAAAAACTTCTAATTTACTGATTAATTCATCTCTTTCTTTGAATTTTTTCAATTGAATGAGAGATAATGCCTTAAAGATTAGCCCATCAAGTCTATGATAGGGTAATTTAAGCTCAATACTCAAGTTAATTACAATATCGGCCAATTTCAGTACTCTATCATGATCATTTTGCATCGATAATATTTCTAATTGTAAGGATTTAGCTTCCATTTTATCATTTATATCAAGATTAGTAACATTTTCTAAATTTCTTGCCAATTGTAAGGCTTCTTCCAGATTCCCTTCTCTAAGTAATTTTTCTACAAAAATGAGCTCATCTTTAGGGGGAGAAGACATACTACTACACCGTATTAGTAAAATAACATTAGAGTGAGTATAATAAAAGATTTCTGAAAAAATGACTAAAAAAAAGAAGAAAAGAAGGAACTCAGACTAATATGCTCCAAAGTAATAGATTATTGATATTGATGCGAAAGTTGCATAGAATAATGCTGTTAGGGAAGCAAGTATGATTAAGAATCTTGATAGATTAATAATGGCCTTGTTTTTCAATAATCTACTTAGAGCATCAGATCTAATTTTTCTCATTTTTTATCACCTCCGTGAAGTTTTTGTTAATATTATTAATTGGGGAAAGAGAAGATTTCTCTAGAACTTGTTGCATGATAAAAAGTAAGGATAAGATAGAGGAATCAGAACGATCAGGATTATTGCTGATCAGAGGGAGAATTAGTAAAAACAGTTTTTTTTCCAAACCGTTCTGACTCCTGATGGACAGATATACAGGTGTAGGTAGGTGTTTCAACAATACAGTATCAACATAATCTTTGAGTAAGATGAGTGATTGACTTGAACATATGAAACAGTTAGAGTTCAGAAGAAAAGAAGAGGAAGGGAAAATCATCTCTTTGTCCACCTAAGCCTAATTGAAAGAACCAAAATACATTAGCTTGTTCTTCAAAGCAGTATCCTTGGTTTTTCTTACTTCTTTACTAATATCTTGTGTTTTGATCTCTTTTTCATCATTCAATCCTTCAATATTAGTAGATAGAAGATGTTCTGCAATTTGTTTCAGGAATAAGTTGAATGTTTCTTCATCTATGAATTCGAAATTGTAAAAAGTTTTCAAATTGTTGAAGATTGTGATGAACTCGGTTTTTGTTTGAATTTTTGTTGCCATTTGTTTTCACCTCAAAAAAAAGGAGTTACCCGAAAACGGGATTTTCTCCATATCTTAAGCTAGATTGAGCTTTTGCTCTTCTAGCACGTCGGGCTCTTTTTAGCCTTTTCAACTCGCTTTCGAGTGCCGATATTTGTTGATCCAAATATTTTTCCAGTTCGTAATTTTTCATTTTTTTCACCTTAGTTTGTTTGACCTTCGCAGGTTAGATTCCAAAAAACCAACTGAAGAAGAATGAAGAATGAAGGGATTTTTGTATTCATTGTAACTTGATAGCTTCAATGTTAGGGTCAAAGTTATAGCTTCCAAGTCGTCGTAGATCTTTCGAAACTCGTGGTCAAGCAGTTTTTTTATTTCGTTTTGCTTCATTTTTTTTCACCTTGGTTTTTGTTTCTATGTAGGACTATTTCCGACATCGTATATAAATATTGTGCATATGTCGGGTTTTTTCCGACATTACAGAGATAAATGGATCAGAAGAAAGAAGAACAGACAACAACAAAATAGGCTTTTTAATGGATTTAAAAGTATAAAACAATAAAAATAGAAAGCGTCAAGATTTACCGCATTTCCGACATGAGAGACGGATAATGTTGATATCAATCCGAGAAATAGGGGAACAAAACGAATTGATGTAGGCTTTACCATAGGACAAATGTTTATATATGTAGGAAAGTAATATACATTAAAGACGAATTGATTACATAAAAGATGCACCGACATGACATCAAAAAAAAATACAACTATAAAAAAAGGACCAACGGATCAAATAACTAATGTTGAAAAACGTCAAGTTAAATCCAGAGCAAGAAGATTTGTCCTTGATCTATTGGATGCACCATTGGGAGAGGGATTGCAAATTTATCAAGAAACAGTTAATGAACTCTATGATGGTAAAGCACGATTAAGAATCTGTTTGAAATGTGGAGATATTAATACTACTTCAAAGCTTACCAAAGACACGCACAGATGTACTATGGATTTTGACAAACTAGCTATCCCCTATTTGGTAACTACGAGTTGGTTAAAAATGAGAGAGTTCTTTCTAGGAAAAGGATACTCTGACACTATGCTAAAACTAGGTGTTGAACCTGAACCAGTCAGAGAGAGGATTCCACGACCACCTGTTGAAATTGAGGTTGTTGAAGAAATCTATGAGGAAGAGGTTTCGGAAAGTGAACTGATTGTAGAGTAAGACCCCAGGTTATTCTTGTTCGTTTTTATTCTCACTGAAAGCAACAGTTAACTTTCTTCAATAACTTCTACTCCAACTTCAGAAAGCGTCTCTAGATATTTATTTGTAAGGAAAAAGTCGCGTAATATCATCCAAGAAGTAGAACAACAGATAGGATGTTTTTGAAATAAAAGAGGGGGGCAGTTGTGTGTATTTCGGTTAAAATCAGAGGGAGCAGCAATTTTTCCGCATAGCAGACAGAATTTCCAGCGAGAAGATTTTTTGTATAGTTGTGCATAGGTTCTTTGATAAATTAAAGATCCGTTGCTAAACTTGA
This sequence comes from Candidatus Heimdallarchaeota archaeon, assembly GCA_023705905.1. Classification (GTDB taxonomy): domain Archaea; phylum Asgardarchaeota; class Heimdallarchaeia; order Heimdallarchaeales; family Heimdallarchaeaceae; genus UBA460. The sequence continues at coordinate 7,985 of BPTK01000058.1, read as the reverse complement.
GACGAGATAAGATCTTACTGTACTTCTCAGCAATAAGTTCAATCAAGTATTTTTCTTTTTTAGGAATATCTGGCAAGATTTCAACACCTCTCAAATTCTTTCATAATTACCGCAGCGTAGGCATCTATGTATAATGTTAGATGACATAACATATAAGATTTGTGAGACAACGATTTAAATATTGAAAACAGGGTAAAAATAGTGCAAAGCTAAAACAGTCATCAAGTACCTTTGGAAACTGCTTCTTCTTCTGTAATTGTTGATTGTTTAGACTCTACCGGAACCTGTTTTGTAATAAGAACAGGTGGTTTAAGTTTTAGATTATATTTGTCAATGAGTTTAATAATACCATCCCCTAGGAAGTATTCTTTTAATTTGTACCATGATGTTGCAACTAATACAGGAAAATTGTTGGGATTGAAATCGCAGGAATGGTTTCCATCGATCATTCTTTCTTTTTGATCGACTGTACCGCACCTTAGGCAGATTCTCCATCTAGCAGATTTCATATAAAGATCTTCAGAAAGATCGGTATAGATCAAAACACCTTCACTGAAAGGAGACACCCAAATTTTCTGCACTAGCCTTTTTGCGGTTGAGCGGATTCTTGTTTTTTCCGTATTCGTTATATCTGGCATACGTACTAACCTAATCTGTCTGATTGTAACAAAACTAAACATATTAATTTATCTGTCGAACGTCGAATCTAATAGACTTCTCTAGGCCATTATTCTCTCTTAACAACTGATTAGTTAATCTTTTATATAGAAAATCTTCTGCACACAAAATAATAAAATGATTAGTGGAGGAGCATTAAAGTGCCCACAAATATTATTGTTGCAGAAAAATTAGAATTTGCTCCATTTGATGAGATTAAGTCAATTAAGGGTGAGATGATTATATCCGAATCCTATCCAAGTTATTTAGTTGATGAATCTAAAATCAGTGGGGGACACGCCGAATGGCTATTTTTCCCAACGACAGAAAAGGAAATTGTTTCTATCATTAACAAGATGAAAGAAGAAAACCAAATGGTGACAATTTCTGCTGCTCGAACAGGAATAGTAGGGTCGGCTGTCCCTTTCGGTGGAGCTGTAATGTCCTTAGAAAGGATGAATGAGGTTATAGGGATTGGTTTTGATGAAGATTCTCAGCGTTGGTTCTTACGGTGTCAACCAAGTATGACTCTTAATGAAATTAATGAGTACGTAAAATTCAAAAAATGTGGACAGAATCAAAGCATCCCACCTGAAAGCGATTGGGCTGAAAAGTTCATGGAAGAATGTACAATGTATTATCCTATGGATCCAACAGAGATGACAGCTTCCTTAGGTGGTACAATATGTGCTAATGCATCTGGTGCTAGGTCTTTCAAATATGGGCCAACCAGAGACTGGGTTCGCCATATTAGAGTTGTTCTTGGAACATGTGAGGTTTTAGATATTACTCGAGGTGAATGCAAAGCTGAGGACGGAATTTTTGTAGTTAAAACAGCTGGGAAGGAATTAATTATTAAAACCCCATATTACCATATGCCAAAAGCGAAGAACGCCGCAGGACTATTTACAGACCCTGATATGGATTTGATTGATTTATTCATAGGTTCTGAAGGTATTTTTGGTATTATCACAGAAGCAGATGTCTGGATTAAGGAATACAATGCTCAAATGTCGTGTGTAGGTTTCTTCAAGGATGAAGAAGATGCTATAGATTTTGTAAAACTTCTTCGTGATGATAAGAATCTTTCCCCTGAGTTCATAGAATATTTTGATAATCATGCATTGAATTTACTGAGAGATAAACAGAAAATAGATCCAAAATTCGTAAATATGCCCAACATTGATAAAGATGTCAAAACAGCTATTTCTTTTGATTTGGCTTATTCTGAAGAGGATATCGAGAAGGTGTTTACTCAAATGAGTGTAATTCTCCAGGAATGTAATTCTTCGCTTGAAGATACATGGTGTGTCTATGAAGACAGAGAATTAGAACGTATAAAGCATTTCAGACATGCTGTTCCTGAAATTGTCAACAATATTATTGCTGAAAGAAAGAAACAATATCCCTCAATTCACAAACTCGGTACTGACATGTCTGTAGAAGACCAACATCTAAAAGAAATAATGAAGTTTTATCATGATTCGCTTAAGGAAGAAGGGCTAGAGTACGTGATTTGGGGCCACATCGGCGATAATCATGTTCACGTTAATATTCTTCCTAGAAATTTAGAAGAGTTGAAAAAAGGCAAAGAACTTTATATGAAATTTGCTAACAAAGCAGTTTCTTTTGGTGGCTCTGTTTCCGCAGAACACGGTATAGGAAAGATAAAACATGAATATCTAGAGATAATGTTTGGAGCTGAAGGAATTGAGCAAATGAAGGCGATCAAGTGTAAATTCGACCCACATTGTTTAATCAATTGTGGTAATATATTCCCAAGGAGTGGATGTGTATGAAAATCGTAATTCTTGTTAAACAAGTTCCTGAAGCGGACAAAGTAGCAGTTGATCCCGAAACTGGTACTTTAATCCGAGAAGGTGTAGATTCAATTTTGAATCCTTACTGTGAATATGCTTTGGATCAAGCTGCAAAATTAAAACTAGAGTTTCCTGAATTGAACATTGAAATTACTGCAATTACAATGGGACCTCCTCAAGCTAAAGCTGTTTTATACAGATGTTTAGAGCTAGGGGCTGATAAAGGCTATCTTCTATCAGACAGAAAATTTGCTGGTTCTGATGTTTGGGCGACTTCTACTGCTCTCAAAGAAGGTGTAATGCATATAGAACCTGATTTTGATTTGATACTTGCAGGAAAACAAGCCATTGATGGTGACACTGCACAAGTTCCAGCTGAAACAGCTGAACAATTAGGTGTTCCCCAAATCACATATGGAGTAGATGTGAAACTCAATGGAAAAAGAGTAGAGGTCAAACGTGAGACAGAAATTGGTTACCAAGTTCTTTCAGTAAGAATGCCTGCACTAGTAACAATGAGTAAAGGATCTAATATTCGAAGAATACCATCTATGAAACAGGTATTAGATTCAAGAAGTAAACCCGTTGAGACCTTGACTGCAGCGGATATGAACATTGATGAAGATAAAATAGGGCTAAAAGCTTCCCCCACTCAAGTAGATAAAATATTTGCTCCACCTGCTAAAACGGGAGGAGAAATAATTGAAGGGAGCGATCCTAAAGTTGCTGCAAAGAAACTTCTAGACTATTTAGTAGAAAATAAATTCATAAAAGGGTGAAAAATATGTTGGAAGTAGATATAGAAGCATGTACAGGTTGTAAGGTGTGTGAAAAGGTTTGTCCTTTTGGTGCTATTGTAGTTGTTCCTGAAACAAAGAAGGCTAAAGTTCTTGATAATTGCACTCTATGTGGAACATGTGTAAACGCGTGTAGTTTCGATGCATTGAGTATTGAAAGAAAAGCAATTTCTGAAGAAGATTTAGCTAAATTCAACAAAGTTTTTGTCTGGGGAGAATGGGAGAAAAAAGATGGAAAGATTGTAATCAAAAATGTTGCTTTGGAATTGCTTGGTAAAGGAAGAGAATTAGCTGATAAACTAGGTGAATCACTTGCGGTTCTTCTACTTGGTAAGGAGGTTGAGCATCTAGCTCAAAATCTTATTCACCATGGAGCAGATATTGTTTATCTGTGTGAACATGAATTATTGGAAGAGTATTCTACAGACGGATATGCAACAGTTATATCAACTGTTATCGCAGCAGAAAAACCATCTGTAGTTCTATACGGAGCAACACCTAATGGTCGGGATTTAGCTCCAAGAATAGCAGGAAGACTAGCATTAGGTTTAACAGCTGATTGTACCGGTTTAGACATAAATGAAAATAGACAGTTACTACAAACTCGTCCAGCTTTTGGAGGTAACATTATGGCATCCATTTTATCGCCTTATACCAGACCACAAATGTCGTCAGTTAGACCAAATGTTTTTCCAAAACCAAAACCAGATGAGAATAGAACTGGAGAAATAGAAAGAGTCGATGTGAATCTCAAACCACTCAGCATACGGACTAAAATCATTGAGGAAATCATATCCCATGAGGAAGGTATCAACATCGAAGAAGCTCAAATTCTTATTTCAGTAGGTCGTGGAATTGGAAGTAAAGAGAATTTCAAAATTGTTGAAGATCTTGCCAAAGAAGTAGGTGGAACTGTTTCTGGTTCAAGAGCTCTTGTCGATCTGGGTTGGTTACCCCATCCACAGCAAGTAGGTCAATCAGGAAAAACTGTTGCCCCAACACTATACATTGCATTTGGGATTTCAGGAGCAATTCAACATCTGGTTGGAATGACTTCCTCTGATACTATTATAGCAGTGAATAATGATGTTGAAGCGCCAATTTTCAAAGTTGCGGACTTCGGAATAGTTGGGAATATGCATGAGATTATTCCTGAATTTATTCAACTCCTGAAAGAGTATAAGCAAAAGAATTAAGGATACAATATTCTTAATTTTCTATTTTTCTCTACCTCTAGTATTCTCCAAAAGTTTATATTATTTGAAAAGCGATTATATAATTACAAGCATTCTTTGGTTAAGAATTAGCTTAGGTGAGAAAAGATGAGAAATTCTAGAAAAATGATTCTACTAGGAGTATTTTTCTCCTTAATCATTATTAGTTCTTTGAACTCTAATAACATAGTGAGAGGTCAAGAATATAGTTATTCATTACTATTAATCCCTGATGTTGAATATGAATGGTCTGTAACTACACTAAGTGTAGTTGGATCACCAATTACATCATTCTTGGATTATGGAGATGATACGATTAGTCAAGGAGATATATTATCAGCAAAGATACTTTTAGATGTAAACGAAACAGCAATAGGAGATCCACTACAACTACTAAACATTTCAAATGTTTGGGTGGAATTTTATCTTAATGGTGAAAATAAATCTACAAATGTATATGACATTGGTCTATTTGATTTATCTTGGATGGGATTGGGGAATTACTATTTCCTGGAACCTACATTATTAACAAATTCAACAGGTGCCTATGACAACTTTCTGATTTACCACAATAGCTTTTCTGAGGTAAATTACGAAGAAAGAACAGAGATTAATAAATATGCATACTATGAACTCGAAATAGAAAAAGCTGTTACTACCACAAAACTGAGTAAAGATACATGGACGATTAATGTTGATTATTTTGATGATGAAACAATAGAAAACTTAAGAGACCCAGATAATTGGTTCAAAGACCATACTATTGAAACTACAGTTGCAGAATTAAGGTTTAACAGAGAAACAGGCCTATTAACACATTTGGCATATACATATGATTGGCATAGAACTCACGAGATTGAAGGATCCTTAGATGATGACGTTGAAGGAGTTAACTTGTTAATAGAAAGCACTCAGTTACCAACCAGTTCATCTTATGAATGGACTTTTGCTGTTGCGGGATTAGTAGTTTTTAGTGTAATAGTAGTAGTAAGAAGAAGAAGAAAATAGCTTCTTATCTCTTTTTTATTTTTTATCGTAAGATTGAAACTCTGAGTCAACTAAAGGAATTTCTTCAGGTTTTTTGAATGGTAAAAGTTGAGATTCATCACGTTTTGGTTTGAAAATTTGAAGCAGTAACGCTGAAACAGCAACAATAGCTACACCAACCCATTCAAGTACTGATGGTCTTTCACCAAGAAAAATCACTGCGAGGATAGCTATTTGCACTAACATAGTATTGTTGATTATTGAAATCTCAACAGCTTGCAATTTCTGCATAACGTTATTCCATAGAGTAAATGCAAAAGCAGTGTTTACAAAACTCAACCAAAGAATATACCCAATTGATGTTAAAGACAATACTGGAATATCCTCAACAATTAATGCCGTTACTAGTAAAACAACTGATCCAATCAACATGCTGATGGTTGTTACAACCACTGGGCTAAATTCTTGAACTTTGTTAATAGCTCGACCCATAATAGCGGACAGCGCATTCGCAACAACTCCCACAATTGCAGCAATCAGTCCAATGAGACCCCATATTGAAGTGTCAATTTCTGCAAATGGATAAAAGTACATCAAAGCACCAGCAAGAGCTGTGAGAACAAAAAGAATCTGGGCAAGATTTGGTTTTTCCTTAATAAGAAAAATAGCTAAGATCAAAACTAGTATGGGAGTAAAACTGAGAAGAAGACTAACAGTAATTGTATCTTCAAGATAAAGAATAGCAACAAATTGGGCCCCTTGGGTAAAAGAATAAAAAATCAACCCGTATATAATTAATCTAATCCACCATCTCCTAGAAATAGTTTTGATTGCTGTACGATTTTTTGGAGTAACCAGGACAATAATTACAAGAATAAGAGAAGCGATGAAATAACGTAATCCAGCAAAGAAGATGGGGGGAATCTCTTGCAGACCAAGTTTCATTATAGGCCAGGAAGAAGACCACAAGATCGTAACAAAAAACGCTTGAAAAATAGAAAAGGGGCGCGTTTTGACGATTTCAGAGAATGGTTTCATACATTTTCACATCTTGAGTACAAATATCTTAACAGATAATGTGTGCATGAGGACAAAAGAAAATTGAGATAGCTTATATAAAACTGATGAGTTAAGTTTGAGAAGGAAGACCTTTCTTAGGAGGAATTGATAATTAAGAATATCTTACCGCTCTTGGTAAAGAAGAATATACCAAAGCTTGTGCAGTTCATAAAGCTATAAACTATGCTGTCGACCGTGACGAAATGAACCAAGTTATTCATGATGGTGAGTACTTACTATCCCATAGTGTAATCTACCCATACACAGCTTACTACTATTACAACGACATTCTCAGATACAACCGCGACCTTGATGTATCAATAGAATGGCTAAATGCTGCAGGATACTTCCCAGACATTACTACTGCTATCGTACCTCTTTTGGGTATTTTAGCAGCCATCGGTGCAGCAGCTTTCATAGTATTCTTTAAGAGAAAGAAATAATTTTTCTTTTCTTTTTTCCTTTTTCTTTTTATTCTGTCTTCGATTTGATAGATTTACATTAAAATCTACAAACTTCGAATATTCCAAAAGACAAGTCTTTTATTCAAGTAGCGGTATCCCCTATTCAATAATGCAAGAAGATGTAGAAGCGGTTCTGGAGAGGCAAACTGTCATAGGAAAATTTCTAGACAGATTAAACTATCGTACTCTACGCCAGATATATACAATAATGAACAGTTTACTTAGTTCTATAGACCGCTTTCTAAGTGCGAATGAAGATAGTTTACATAATATGAGAACAACCCTCCTATCTTCTATGTCACTTCTTGCTCGAACCTTTTATCAAACATCTATAGTCGACTATCTAAGGTCAGGAGGGAAAACTGAACGGGAGTTTAAAGAGGAGATTGAAAGAGCTTACTTGAAGGGAATGAATGAAAGGGAACTTATTATTCAAAAGACAATAAATACTATGACCAGAGCAAGTGAGTTATTTAGAGTAAAAGAAGAAGTTAATAATAGGTGGCAAGATCTCTACTATCGAACCTCACCAGAACTTAAAACAGAGCAAAACATTAGACAAAACCTATCCCTTGTTCTCTCCAAACAGGATGAGTATAATGAATTATACAAACCTAATATTTCAGAGTTAGAAGAATATCAAAACCAGAAAGACCTAATTAGTCAGGTTACTAATCTTTCTTATGAAGCGATAGATCTTGCAGATAAAGCTCAAATGACATTACACGAGTTACTAGACATCTGCATTAATCCTTTGGTCATGATTTTTGAGGATGAAAATAGTAGTGCAGAGAAAATTATTGCACAAATACAAATTGGAGACAATAAATCGAAAGACAAATTAAGCGAAGATGAGATAGGAAAGTTGTGTGATGTGCTGTCTTGGGGATTAGATGACATTAACAACTATGATGAATTGACTATATTAGGAAAGGAATTAAGAAACGAGTTTGCCTCCTTGTTATCTGATTTTTTGGTTTATCTTGT
>BPTK01000057.1 GCA_023705905.1 Candidatus Heimdallarchaeota archaeon | reverse complement strand
AAGGAATTAAAGGAACACTAAATGAAAGATTGATAGAAGTAGACAAAGAAAACAATGTTCGGCATTTTATAATAATTGTGTGTCAAGTGAGTACAGAAGAAGGAAAGTTATCTCTAACTGATGAAGGAGAGTTGAAATGGTTTACTCTGAAGGATATTAGCTCAATGAAAAATCAAATTATTCCTTCTGACTATTACATGATATCAGAACTCTTACTTAAGGATAAGAAAACTAAGGCAATTGAGATAGAGATGATACAGAAGAAAGAAGAACTAAAGTTAACTAAGATTCATGAATACTAATTTTTAGATTAGCATAGTATTTCTTTCAGTTTCTCTAAGCTAATTTTCGCACCACTAATAACTAAAACCACATTTTTTCCTTCAAATTTACTCTTATTTTTAAGGAAAGAAGAAACAGTTAATGCTGCGGCTCCCTCTATTAACATGTGATGGTGTTGTAGCATCAATTTCATTGCTTCTTTTATTTCTAATTCTGAAACAATGATGAAATCATCTACATATTCCTTACAGAAATTAAATGTGATAGAATTCTCTTCAATACCGCCTGCTGTTCCATCTGATATTGTGTCTAATGATTTTATATTAACAATTTTACCCTGTTTTATAGATTCATACATAACAGCTGAATTATTGGGTTGGCATCCAATCACTTCAATGTTCTTGTTGATGGATTTTAAATAACCAGCAATTCCTGAAATCAAACCTCCTCCACCAACAGGTACAAGTACAACATCTATCCCTGCTAATTGCTCAAGAAGTTCTATTCCAATTGTAGCTTGACCAGCGATAATTTCAGGATCATTATATGGTGAAACAAAAATCACTCCTTTTTCTAGAGAGATACTTCGCGCATGGGTTTCAGTTTGAACACAATCATAACCATAAAATTCTAGATTGGTTCCATAGCTCCTAAGTGAAGCAATTTTGGCTTCTGAAGCATTTTTAGGAAGATATATTGTCCCCTCAACACCTATTTTGCTAGTAATATAAGCAAAAGCTGCACCATGATTTCCAGAAGACGAAGTTATAACTCCTCTCTCTCTATCCTCTTGCGAGAGAGAGAGTAACTTGTTTATAGCTCCGCGAATTTTAAATGAACTAGTGAGTTGTAAATTTTCTAGTTTCAAGTAGGTTTTATTCTTGCCTTCTTCACTTAAAAACGGAGAATATTCTAGTGGAGTTTTCCTAACATAACCGCGAATCCTTTTCTCAGCTTTTTCAGTCTCCTTTGCGAAATCCATTACTTCACCATTACTTGTTTGACATTTAATTGCTCAAATATTAAATTCTTTAGGATGATGAAATTTAGCAGATAAAATTAAGAAGTCTGTTTTACTAAAATCAATAATGAAGACTAAGTCAAAAGATAAGAGTAGAACAAAAATCATCTTACTCGGAACTGGAACACCTAATGCTGAGCCCAGTCGATCTGGAGCGGCAATTGCAATTGTTGTCAATGATGTTCCATATCTTTTCGACTTTGGACCAGGAGTTATCCGCAGAGCAAATGCTGCAAGTATTTCAATAAAAGATTTAGAAATAACTTTTCTTACTCATCTACATTCAGATCATACTGCAGGCTATCCTGATCTTATTTTTACACCTTGGGTTTTAGGAAGAGATAAACCATTGAAGGTTTTTGGTCCGCCGGGCATTGAACTGATGACTACTAACATACTCGAAGCCTATCAAGAAGACATAAATGAACGGATAAACGGATTAGAACCAATAAATCAAGTTGGTTACAAAGTTGAAGTGGAAGAGATAGAAACAGGGATGATTTATCAAGATGATAACATCGAAGTTGAGGCTTTTAATGTCAAACATGGTTCATGGAAAGCAGTTGGATACAAAATTCATTCTCCAGATAGAACAATTGCAATTTCTGGTGATACTGCTCCCTTCGAGGAAATGATAGAAGTTTACAAAAATTGTGATGTTTTGATTCATGAGGTTTATTCTGTTGAAGGTCTTAAAACTCGATCAAAGGATTGGCAAAAATATCATGTAAATGTTCATACTTCATCACATGAACTTGCTGAGATAGCATCAATTGTAAAGCCTAAATTGCTTATTCTATATCACCAGCTTCTTTGGGGAGTAAAAGAAAAAGAACTTCTTACTGAGATTAAAGAAGGTTATAACGGGAAGGTTGTTTCGGGAAAGGATTTAGAAATTTATTAGTGAATTAGTATGAAATACGCAAAAGATCTAACTGAATTGATTGGGAATACACCTCTACTGAGACTCAAACGATTATTTCCTAAGTTTAGTGTTTTTGGAAAATGTGAGTTCATGAATCCTCTAAGCATCAAAGATCGCCCTGTACTTCAAATAATCGAAGATGCAGAAAAAGGAGGTAAGTTAAAACCTGGTGACGTTGTAATAGAATGTACTAGTGGAAACACAGGCATGGCTGTTGCGTTTATATCAGCAATAAAAGGTTATGAAGCTATTTTAGTGATGTCAGAGATTCAAAGTTTAGAAAGAAGACAGATACTCAAAGCTCTTGGAGCAAAATTACTACTGACCCCAGCTGAACTAGGTACAGAAGGAGCAAGACAAAAGCTAAAAGAGATTCTACAAAAGAATCCAAATTATTATTACATAGGTCAGCATGTAAACCAATCGAACCCCAAAGCTCACTACTTAACTACTGGCCCTGAACTGTTGGATCAAACCGAGGGAGAGATTGACTTTCTCATTGCAGGTTTAGGGACGGGCGGAACAATATGTGGAGCAGGTAAATATCTAAAGGAAAAAAATCCAAAAATAAAACTAGTTGCTGTTGAACCTTTTGAATCACCTTATATTTCTGAAGGAGTATTCAAACCTCATAAAATTATGGGAACTGCTCCAGGTTTTGTTCCAGAAACACTCGATAAAGAGATTATTGATGAAATATTTCTTGTTAAACAAGCAGATGCATTTGAAATGTGTAGAACAGTAGCAGCAAAGGAGGGAATTCTGATTGGAATTAGTTCGGGAGCGGTGTGTGAAGCAGCAAAACAAATTGCAAAGAGAGACGAGAATAAGGCGAAGAAGATTGTTCTTGTTCTAGCCGATACTGGACAAAGATACTTGAGTGTAGAGGGATTATTTACTTAGTTTGAGATGATAATTAAGATCAAAATTTATTTTTTGATTAGTTTTTTGCTAATTATGTTTTCAATAAAGCTAAGAATCTGGGAAAATCTTTATGTAATGATGCATTTTAAAAGCGTTACTAGTGATAGAAGTAGGTTTTTGAATGGAAGAACTACAGACAAATGAAATTACAAATCTTTCTGAGAATACTGTGAAAAACCGTTATGCAAGTATAGATTTTCTTCGTGGATTGGCAATTTTTATTATGCTAATTCTCCATATGATTGCTGATTACCTTGATGTCGACACACTTCTTGCTGGAGGTAACATCAACCACATCCCCTTAATAAATTTGGTAGTTCTTATAGTCCTACCATTATTAGGTGGATTAGCAGGTTTATTTTTACTTGCTTCCTCTATTTCCAATATGGTTAGCATGCAAAAAAATCTAAAAAGGGGGAGAAGTGTAGGTTCAATAGTGATAAAACAAATTATCGGGGGGATTATTTTACTCCTATTTGCGATGCTAACTGAAGGGTTAACTGGTTATCATGGAGCTTTTGGAGGTTTAATCTTAGATCTGAATAACCCAACATTTAATGTGACAACAGCTATGACGAGTTGGGCAACATTTGAAACAATTCACACTATAGCATGGTGCGTGATACTAAACGGAATCACTCAAGGATTACTTTCTATCAAAGAAGGATGGAAGAAACCAAGACGTCAAATGTTGATTTATGCAATTTTAGCAGTCATTATTATTGTAAGTACAAAATTTGTTTGGGATGGAGTTTATAATGGATTAACAGGCACCAATGGAGTAGGTTTTCCTTGGGGAATCAACGCAGATGGATCCCGGATGGACTTACCTGATGTACGTACAGCAGGATTTGGTGCAGTGCTCATGGGTATTTTTGCAAATCCTCTAGCCGGTCCAATGGAACCAATTTTTCCATACTTAGCTGTATCCTTTATTGGTAGCATAATTGGTATCGCAATCTCTCAGCCTAAAAAAGCTTTATTCAAAGGGTTCACTAAAACAATTCTACTAACTGGATTTGTTATGTTTGTGGTTGGTGCTGTAGGCACCGTTATTGAAGTGGTTAATGTTCTGAACAATACAGGGTTTGATAGTGCAGTTGAATTCTATAGATTTATTTCATTTCATCGTCATTGGTTTCCCGATGCGCCTTATCTGTATGCAGATTACATATCTTCATTTGCTTGGTTGTGGCAAACTTTGGTTACAAATGGTTTTAGTATTATGTTGGTTATGATAGTAATCTACTTAGTTGAATTTCGTGGTCGTGGTTCTCACTTTGCGAAAAAAACAGGATATATTCGTCGTTATGGAATAATTGCTTTTTCAAATTATAATAATCAATGGCTAAACTGGCTTCCCCCTCTATTCATTCCTCTATTATTCGGACAAGCTAGTTACACCCAGATGTTGTGGGGAGGAACATTTCTAGCAATACTAGTTACACTTGCTTTCTATACGATTATTCTATATATATGGGGATTAGTAAACTATAGATTTTCATTTGAATGGTTCATGAAATCGATTGGATACTTACTGCTTCCAATTAGAAGGAATGGTACTTTAAAAGAGAAGAAATGGTGGCAAAAGGGAGACATAGATATGAAACATTCTTTCTACAATACTGGAGGATGGATAAGTATCGTTGAAGAAAACGAAACTTATCACAAAGCTAAAACTGATTCAAAGATTTCGATGATTATTTCGATTTGCAGTTTAGTAATACCAATATTCTTCTTATTTTCTGTAGTAACACTTCCCATGTCAATCAAAGCTAGAAAAAATGAAGGAATTAATAAGAAGAACACAACAGCTTTGGTACTATCTATAATTGGTGTTATAATAACAGTGGCCTTTTTGGTCTTTGCAATTGTATTTACACCAGCAAACTTAGGTTTCTATCTTTAGTCCATTTTTTCTTTATTCAAGGAAAAGAGTTAATTTCAACAGACTAGAGAAAGAATTTAAAGTGTGCTCAGTATCTTTTACGGGATGTAAGCAAAAAGAATGTTATATTTTATTTTGATATTTTATCTTACATTAAATGTACACATAACAAAAAGCCAACGGAACAAATCCTATTCTTCTAAAATCTACTAATTTCCACATTCAGGACAATAAACCAACAACGTCAATTCAAACTAGCTCTCTGATTTTAGATGATGACTCAGCTTTCATCACTCTTAACTTACCTGGAAGCAGAACAAGGGAAGATCCTTATCTGATAGAGTAACATTAGTAATTTTACAATGGAGAAAAACAAGGATTAGCAGATGAATAATCTAAAATAGTGTGGTGGGGTGGGGCGGATTCGAACCGCCGACTTTCTCCACGTCAAGGAGATATCATAACCGAGCTAGATCACCACCCCACCGGTAATGTATTAGCTAGTTCTTCTCATTCTTACTTTCTTTAAATATTTTTTGTTAGCCATCTACTTCAGATAATTCTTAAAATTCTGCTCTTCTTTTGTATGTAAATAAAAATAAAATGTTCCTGCAATAAGTTATCTTGTGGTTAAAAAAGCAGTCGCCTTATCTGTATCATTGACTCAAGACTTAAAATAATAGCTTCTTAAGAGATTTGATTTCATTCTTCTACATAATTTATTCCAATGGTTGAATTGATTCATCTAAACCGAGACAACATTTATAAAAACTTCAGTGAGCGTTAAGCAACGAATAGATAATCTGTTCATACACAACCGAGTGATTCATTATGGATAAAAGTGTAGCTATTTCACTTAAAATTGTCGGTGCTATCCTATTATTTACAGCAGCTTTTGTACCGTTATACAGTATTGCATTTGGTTCAACAACTGATGAACCAGAACCAATAATTGCCTCGTCTCACTTCAGTATTGCAGGCGGAGCAAATGATGTTTTTTATAAGGGCGGTATGATTTATGTAGCTGATGCAAATGCAGGCATGCTCGTTTTTAACGCATCAAACCCAACTTCCCCTAGTCTGAAAGGGACTTTTACTATAGCAGGAGACAGCAAAGGAATATATGTGGAAGATGGATACGCATACGTAACAGACACAAATACCGGATTATTGATTGTCAATGTTACGATAGCAACAAGTCCAGTATTGGCAGGATATTACAATCTCACAGGAGGGGGTAATGAAGTATACGTAAAGGATGGATACGCATACGTAACAGACGCTGGTTCCGGACTAACAATTTTAAATGTGACAGATGTAACAAATCCAATACTAGAGGGGAGTTACGAAACAACCGGTATAGCACAAGATGTTATCATTTATGAGGATTATGCGTTCATTCTGGATGAGACAAGTGGTCTAGTAATATTGAACGTAGCAAACGGAACAAATCCAATACTAGAAGGAAGTTACAATACAAATGGTATTGCAAATGATTTCGTCATACAAGGAGGATACGCTTTCATTGTAGGTGAAAGTTTTGGTTTAACAATACTGAATGTAACAGATGTAACTGACCCATTTTTGATGAGTAATTATGATTTAGCTGGCGATGGAGAAGGTATATTTGTTGAAAATGGATTTGCATATATTACTGATGCAGAAACAGGATTACAGATTATTGCTGTAGAGGATCCAACAAACCCTGAACTTGAAGCATCATATGACATAGAAGGAGTTCCCAATAGTATTTACATTGTGAATGGGTATGCCTACATTGTAGATGATAGTACAGGATTATTAATATTCCAAGTAAGACCAAGAATAAACAACGACACTGAAGGGAATCTTGTTCAAGTTATGGGTTTCAGTATTAACTATAGAACCCTTACTTTTAATTCTACAGAATATTCTGCAAATGCTCAACTAATCAGTGGAGAAGTTCCTGCCAGTGTTGTGATTCTAGCTGCCATTATCTGGTTCTTACTAATATTCGCATTGATGTTTACAGTCTTAGGCCAGGTTTTCCAAAGTGGAGGTTTTAAAAAGAAAGGTTTAACTGTAGACATTATTGCAGTAGTTCTATTGCTTAGTGGGTTGATTGTGGCAATAATTGCGATGAGCCAAGTATTGCATATTGTTGCAGAAACTTACGTAGCAGTAGTTGATGGTCAAACAGCATTATCAGTTACACCAGTAACATTTAATCCGAATGACAGTTCGCCTTCCTTGTTTAATATTGAGTTAAATGGTTCCATAGGTGCTGGTTTCTACTTTTTTACAATCGGAATAATAGTGCTTATAACAGGCATATTTTTACCTGTTAACTGGCAAAAACCAGTTAGTTCTGAAAAAGCTAGAAAAATGGGAGAAACAAGCATATTCAAATGGATAAAAAATGTTGCTAACTTGCGTTTAACAACATATATTACCCGTCGTCTATTGACTCTTATTCCCCTATTCATTGCAGTTTGTATTTTGACGTTTGTGATGGTGAGTGGTCTAGGAGACCCAGTAGCTTTATTGTTGCTTGGTAAACAAAGAACTACAGAACAAGATCGAATAAATCTAACGCGAAAATTAGGGTTGGATCAACCAATCTATGTTCAGTTCATTATGTGGTTTTACAATCTCTTACACGGAGACATGGGAACCAGTTTCCAATCAGGTCAAGCAATAAATGACATGATTGGTGGATTAGTTTGGGAAACACTTAAACTGCAATTATTAGCGTTTGTACTATCATTGCTTGTTTCCATTCCATTAGGAGTTTTAGCGGCCAAGAATCATACTACATGGATTGACTCAATGTCAAGTTCGCTTGCATTATTAGGACAATCAATGCCAATATTCGTCTTTGGTTTAGTTCTAATCTACATCTTTAGTGGTTATGGATTAGGGTGGTTCCCAGCAGCAAAAGCTCATAGAGTACCAACACCAACAGCAGTATTTAGCGGTACGAATTGGGACTTATTCTGGGGTGGAGAATGGGCAACGTGGTGGGGAAATGTAACGTTACGGCTAGGTGACTCTCTTATTCACATGGTTCTTCCAACAGTTACGTTGCTGTTTAACTTCATGGCAATATATTCAAGATTAGTAAGATCAACTATGTTAGAAGTATTAAGACAAGATTATATCTTAGCTGCAAGAGCTAATGGTATTTCTGAGAGAATCATTACATGGAAACATGCCTTCAGAAACACTTTGATTCCAGTTGTTACCTATGTAGGGTTGTTCCTAGCTACAGCATTAGCTGGAGCTCCAATTACAGAAACACTCTTCACATGGCCAGGACTTGGATTCAAATACGTATCAGCTATCGGTCGTCTCGACTTCCCGATGATACTCGGCACGGTAGCAATACTGACGATACTGATTCTATTAGGGAATCTAATTACGGATATAGTCTATGTAGCGGTAGATCCAAGAATTGAATTGTAGAAATTAGGTGGTTAATAAATGCAAAAAGTAGAAGCACAAAGACAAAAGTTCGGAGAAACTTTGGATAAGTACATGATAGAAAAAAGGCTACCAAAATCTATGATTTGGGCTGGTTTTATTGCCTGCATATTTATTGCTGTTGCTAAATTCTTTACGAAACTAAAACAGTTAATTGGTGGAAAAGATACTGTAATCGTAGCTAAAGACGGAACATTGAGAGAGAGAAGTCCTTCTCAATGGTCATTAGTCTGGAGAAGATACAATAAAAACAAAATTGCTATGTTATCAGCTATTTTAGTGGTGGGGGTAATTCTATTAGCTATTTTCTACCCAATCTTAATGCCATATAGTCCAGTAGGAATTACACCAATATTTGATGCATGGAATGGAGGAGGATCTCTTTCAAATCCTAATCTTAAGTACCCAGGTGGAACAGATATTTTAGGAAGAGATGAATTCTCAAGACTATTGGCCGGCAGTGAAGTATCTCTAACTGTAGGTTTGTTTTCAAGTGTCCTATCAGTAGTCTTAGGAGTTACCTTGGGAGCACTAGCAGGATACTATAGAGGATGGACAGAAGAAATTATCATGAGAACCACAGATATGTTCCTCGCTCTACCATTTTTAGTTATAGCGATTCTTGCTGTATCTTTCATCCGAAGAGGAAGATTAGTATTTCTTCGTCAGATACCACAGTCAATAGTTATCATTCTCGTACTGGGAATATTTGGATGGGCGGGTCTAGCGAGACTTGTAAATGCAAATACAAAACAAATCTATAATTTAGATTATGTAAATGCTGCAAGAGTACTTGGTGCAAGTAATCGGAGAATAATTATGGTACACATTATACCTAATATCTTAGCACCAATAATCGTTATTGCAACACTAAATATTGCAGGGGGAATCTTGGCAGAAGCAGGATTAACATTTCTTGGTTTAGGAAGTCCAACGACTATATCGTGGGGACAGATGGTAAATGATGCACAAACAGTGTTGAAAACGAACCCAGAATTAGCACTACTACCAGGTTTTGCGATATTCTTTGTAGTATTAGCGTTCAACTTACTAGGAGACGCATTAAGGGATGCATTAGACCCCAGATTGAGAGAGTAGATGAAAATGGCAAAACCAATACTAGACGTACAGGATATTTATACTTACTTCTATACCGAATCTGGAGTCGTTGAAGCACTTGATGGAGTGTCTTTTGATGTTAATCAAGGAGAACCAGTTGGAATTGTAGGAGAATCAGGCTGTGGAAAAACAGTAACAGCGAAATCAACTCTGAGAATTCTTGATAAAAATGGTAAGACAGTTTCAGGTAAAATTATCTACAAGGGAATAGATTTGCTTGAGCTTCCAGATTTGCAAATGAGAAAAATTAGGGGAAAGGAAATAGCAATGATATTCCAAGACCCTATGACAAGTTTAAATCCAATATTCAAAATAGACGACCAAATGACAGAGGTAATAGCACTCCATAGAGACTGCAGTAAAAAAGAAGCACTGGAGTATGCAATAGAAGCATTGGAACAAGTAGGAATACCAGATCCAGCAACAAGAATAAACGATTACCCACATCAATTCTCGGGGGGACAAAGGCAAAGGGTGTTCATTGCTAGGGCTCTAGCACTCCAACCAAGTCTTTTGATAGCCGATGAACCAACGACTGCTTTAGATGTTACTATTCAGGCTCAAATCCTTGAACTCATCAAGGAGATGCAAAGGAAGCACGGTCTTGCGATGATGCTCATCACCCATAACCTTGGTGTAGTCGCCGAAACCACTAAACGTGTCCACATCTTCTACGGTGGTCGTGTAGTGGAGTCCGGTCCGACTGAGGACATCTTTATTGATCCTAAACACCCTTACACTCGTGCTCTTTTCGACTCTATCCCAAGTCTCGAAAAAGACAAACATCGTTTAGCTACTATTCCTGGTCTTGTACCAAGATTGATCAATCCTCCCAAGGGTTGTCGTTTTCATCCTCGTTGTAAATTCGCTACTGAAATCTGTATGCGTGAACGCCCTCCTGATGTTCTTATCGACAAACAGAAAGGTCGTCGTGTTCAATGTCACCACTTTGAGGAGTTAGATTTACATGTTGATGAATCTACTATAAAAGAAAGATCACAAATTATAGAGGAGGCCTAATCAAGATGGTAAGTACTTTTGAAAAATATGAAGCAATAGATATGTTTTCTGAGTGGAACCCTAAAACAGATCCGATAATCAATCTCATCAATTTGAAGAAATGGTTCCCAATTAGTGAGCAATCTATTCTCTTTTCCAGAGTTGTTGCTCAAATTAAAGCTGTTGATGGAGTGGATCTCTTTTTGAACAAAGGAGAGACTCTCGGGCTAGTAGGTGAATCTGGTTGTGGAAAAAGCACTACTGCCAGAGTTGCTGTTAAACTTGAGGAACCCACTGAAGGAGCTGTTTACTTTAAAGGCATAGATATTTTCCAACCTATGACAAGAGAAGAAGAATTAGCAATTAAACGCCAATTACAGATGGTTTTCCAAGATCCTTATTCCAGCTTGAATCCAAGAAGAATGGTTCTTGATCTTATACGAGAGCCTTTTGACATTCATTTTCCTGATATGACCTACGAGGAAAAAGAATCAAGAGTTCTTGAGATTCTTGCAAAAGTAGGATTAGAAGATTATCATGCTTTGCGTTATCCTCACGAATTTAGTGGAGGTCAAAGGCAGAGAATTGGTATTGCAAGAGCTTTAGCAATTCATCCTGAAGTCGTACTACTAGATGAACCAGTAAGTGCACTTGATGTCTCAGTTCAAGCTCAGATACTTAACCTGCTTCATGATTTGCAAGTAGAGTTTAATCTTACTTACATGTTTATTGCACATGATTTGAGCGTTATTAAGCACGTATCTGATCGTGTTGCTGTCATGTATCTAGGTAAAATCATGGAAATGTCTCCTACTGGAGAACTATTCAGAAAAACTGCACACCCATACTCAGTGTCTCTTCTGTCAGCTATTCCAAGACCTGATCCACGAATAAAAAAGGATAGAATTATCTTAGAAGGAGATGTTCCAAGTCCAATTAATCCCCCATCAGGATGTCCATTCCACCCAAGATGTTACAAAGCTCAAGAGATTTGCTCTAAGGTAACACCAAATTTGGAAGAATTAGAAGCAGGTCACTTTGTAGCATGCCACTTTCCAGAAATATAATATCTCTTTTTTCTTTCTTTTTATTTTTTATATTCCCAGTTTCAGTATTATAAGATAAATTATATATCTCCAATATCCTCGTGAATATACAAATGCTAGCAAATCAATATTTTAAGAAACGAACGTATGGCTTCAGAAGTTTTTTCCATGATACGTTTAAAGTAATGAAAAGCTCCGCTCAAATTCGAGAAGTTATGAGATCTGGAAGAATAAGTGAACAATTCAGAGAGAGAATCATGCTAGCTGTTACGGCGGTCAATGATTGTATATATTGTGAATGGGCACATACTAGAGCTGCTTTGAGTTCTGGATGTACAGAAGATGAAGTTGTTGAAATTATGGAACATGACTTTAGTTCATGTGATCCAGAAGAAGTTGTTGCTCTTGCTTATGCACAACATTGTTCAGAGACAGAAGGTGCACCTACAGCTGAATCTAAGGAGAAATTAGTTGAACATTACGGAGAACAGAAGGCAAATGATATCATGTTGATAATTCAAATGATAACTGTAGGTAATTTGCTAGGTAACACAATTGAAGGATTTGGGAGCAGGTTCAAGGGAAAACCACCAGAGAATGGTTCATTAGTATTTGAATTATTCATCTATATTTTTGGTTGGCCATTCATCCTAATTTTGAATAAGAAAATGAAGAATAAAGCAAAAAAAATTGATTAATTAATAACCTTCTTCTATGTTAACCTCATTTAGAAATTTTCTTTCTCCTCTAGCAAATCTAATTATGTTTTCTATTTGTTCATCCCACCTTGTCAAAACACTGAAGGGTGAAGCAGCTCTATGAGGAGAGAGAATGACATTGTCTAACTCATGAAAAGGATAAGATGTAGGATGTTTTTCTCCTTTTTCATTGGGTTCTGGCCTATAATTATACCAAACATCAATAGCTGCACCTAAGATGTTCTTTTCTTTTAACATGTAATAAAATGCTTCCTCATTAATCACTTCTCCCCGGGCCATATTAACAATCAATCCTTTGCTACCTAACAGTTCTAGTTCTTGCTTTCCTATCATTCCTTCCGTTTTTACCGTAAGTGGAACTGCTACAATAAGTGTATCAATTGCCTTTAGAAACAAAGGAAACTCTTCAGGTTTGTATTGTTTCACAAGTGTTGGGAGAGACGATGCTTGTTTCTTCCAATCTCTTCTTAGAACAGAAAACTCAACATCAAATCCTGATAAAAATCTATGTACCTTCTTATTAACTGCTCCATAACCTAGAAAACCTACTTTCCTTCCTCGTAAGGGCATCGAAGCAGCCTCATTATCTCCTTTTCGCCAATGTCCTTCTTTCATCCAATTATGATGTAGAACAACTTTATTTGTTAGAGCTAGTAAAAGAGCAACAGCATGTTGAGCTGTATTGTCAGCGTTGCCATGACCATTAACTAAAGTTATAGACCGCTCTTTGGTTACTTCTTTGAAAAGAGAGATTAAGTGTTGTACACCTGCTCCAGGATTGATAAATAGTTTAACTCTCTTTGCCGTTTGCAAGAGTTCTTTTGTTGGTCTCCAACCCATAAGAATATCAGCTTCAGGAGCTAACTCCAATAAAGTTTTTTGTTCTAAATCTGGTGGAATAATTAATTTAACTTGGGGATAATCACTTAATCCTTCTTCCAGATACTGTTTCAATCTTTCATCTGGTTGCCAGATACATAATACTTTGACTTCTTCTTTACTCATTAATTTTAAGAAGAATGTATGTTTTTTGAACGTTTTCTTTATAGCTGTCCAAACAAATAACTTTCTGTTTATTTTAATTAGGAGGTAAATTCAATGTGTAGCATAAAAATAACTGTAATAAAGAAATTTAGTCCAAAGGATATTTTAGGTGAGGAATTCATAAGACCAGATGGGAGACCGATACCTATTTGTTGGTTAAACATAGGTGAAGAATTTGTTGTTGATGAAACAGGTAGTATGCCGGAAAATTTCTGTCACCATGCTTGGTACAGTCTGTACAAAAATGTAAGCATTTTGAGAAATGGTGGAGGATTTCCAGATTGGACAGGTGAAGACATGATCTATTCAGCTTGCCCAGACGGAATAAGACCAGTAATTTTCAAGGTAGAGCGAATTAAAAACTAGATTATTTGATTCACAAGATTCGTAATTAAATATAAGAGAATGGCGCCACCAGTAGGATTCGAACCTACGACCGATTGATTAACAGTCAATTGCTCCACCGGACTGAGCTATGGTGGCAACTTTCTTTCGCGTTTTTTACTTCGCTTGCATTTTTAAACCTTTTTTTCTGTTCTTTTATTTTACTCTTCAATTTTTTCGGACAAGGTACAAACTAATTCACATTCAGATTGTTTTAGGAAAACCTTATTTGTCTTCTCGAAAAATTGAGATCTGAAGCAATTAGTCTTTTTTCCAGCAATATTCTTAAGGAGAGTGTGTTTATGCTATATCAATCATTTCAAGGTAATTCTTTATGGACCAAATTGATATATACAGGAGGAATTGGAACAAATATAGCCGAATTATTAGAGAAGGCTTAATCTCTCCTATGGATTATAACTATGTCTGGCTTGGCAAGAAAGTGTATGATAAAACTAATCCTCCTTTCCTTGCTAGTATTGTTAAGATTGATTCTAGCCTTTGGAAGAAAATTCAGCAAATACAGTTAGATATTGAGAGTATTGATTCAAGACAAGAATTTTTTCATCCAATCTATTTTCATATTACTCTTAGCGAATTTGGTTGGAAAGATCAAGTTGATTACAATAAAATTAAACAGAAAATAGAAGATATTGTTCTTGATTTCTCTTCCTTTAAGTTAGAAATTAAGGGGTTAAACTGTTTTGAACGGATAATTTATGCTCAAGTTTTTGATAAAAAACAAGTTCTGCGGAGTATTTATTATAGAATGTTAGAAGAATTTCCTTTTCTAGAGAAACGTTTCCCTGAATTTATACCCCATATTTCTATAGTTAGAATTAACACAGAAGAAGCAAAAGATGTAATAGATCAGATTGAACACAAGTATAGAGAAGTGAATATAGGGGAAATGATAGTAGATAATATACAAATTGTTTCCGTAAGACCATACTTAAGCGTGGGGAGGATTAAGACAGAAGACAAGATTTTTCTAAGTGATTAATAGTCAAGCAAAACAAATTAGTGACAATCAAAATATTTTTTATATGCTTAGGCTCAAAACTCTTTGCAGAGTAGCCTCGGTAACTCAGCGGCAGAGTGATTGACTTGTAATCAATTAGTCGGGGGTTCAATTCCCCTCCGAGGCTCCATAGCATTTTTCTAAGGTTTTAGTTGGTCAAAATCACTTTTTACGGGCTTTCCTGACATAAAACAAAGCCACTATTGCTGAAATAAACACAAGAAAACTGTATCCTGAGGTTCTTCTTAAGTCTTCTAGACCATTTATTTCAAGTATCTCTAATCCCTCTGATGAGTCTGTGACATAGATAATGTTTCCTACAACTTCTAAATCCTGAGGGCTACCACCGTCTGCAAACTCTCCAACCTTCTGAATATTTGTGGGGTTTATTGTATCATACACATGAAGACCTGTTATCTTGTTTGCTAAGTAAACTAGATTATCTTCAGCATGAAGGTTTTCTATCGTTCCCTCAAAATCTTCTGTTTTTAATAGCTCTATCTCACTAGGATTACTGACATTCAATAGCAGCAACCCATCTTCTTTATTTGCAATGTACGCTATTCCGTCCTCCACAGCTATGTCGTGAGCAAGCAAATTAACATCATAACTTCCTAACACAGTCATATTTTCAATATCGCTTATGTCCATAATATTCAACCAAGATCTTCCATCGACCCTGAAAATAATTGTGTAAAGTATGTTATCATGGATTAAAACAGTTGAAACTCCACCTTCTTCGTCATAGGTTGCAATTTCAGTAGGATTAGTTACATTGCTCACATCAATTATTTCCAAACCATCATCTACATCTGCAACATAAGCAAGATTGTCAACAAGAACAACATCGCCTGATGTTCCACCATCGTTGAATTGAGAGAGCAAATTTGGATCAGTGGGATCGCTGATATTTAGAAGTTTCAACCCCAAGATTTCATCTGTAATATAGGCGATATCATCTTTTATCCAGAATTTATGTCCTCGATACAAAGGAAAACTGGATATTTCTGTTATACTGTTTGGATCACTGATGTTCAATATGTAAAAATCGCCACATGTTACATAGGCGATATCGCCCACAATTTTGACAGCATAAGTGTAACCAGAAAAATCAAATTGACCAATTTCAGTTATTTCTAAGGCATACTCATCGGTAGCATTTATCGATAGGGGGGTGAAAATAAGTATAATTATTGAGAGAGAGAACAAATTAATTACACCCTTGTTCAATTTCATTTTTATCTCCTTTACTGTTAATTACGTGCTTAGAATCACCTAATATTGGCACACTTATAATTGAATCGACAAACAATTTTAATAATAATTTATTTTTTGAGGTTATCATGATAAATTTTCCTGATTTTGAAAAGGTCGATATACGCGTTGGAAAAATCATTCAGGTTGAAGATTTTCCTGAAGCAAGAAAACCATCTTACAAACTGCAAATAGAATTTGGAGAGAAAATAGGTGTAAAAAAATCTAGTGCACAGCTTGTTTCTAATTACACAAAAGAGGAGCTTCTAGATAGATATGTCCTTTGCGTTGTAAACTTCCCCCCAAGACAGATAGGCCCTGTTATGTCTGAAGTTCTAGTAGTAGGTGTCCCAGACGAATCAGGTGAATGTGTTCTAATCAAACCCGACAACGATGTTCCAATAGGAGGAAAATTATACTAAAAGATCTTGTTTAGCCTTTTCGATTATTCTTTTAATGAAATCTGATTTACTATTTGTGTATTTTTCCCTATCAAATTCATATTTCTTCAACAAGTCTTGCTTCAACTTCGAATACTCTTGTGCTTCCAAGGGATAGTTTCTGAGATAGTCTCTAAACAGAATATGTTTAGGCCATTCTGAATGTTTTTTTTCAACTACATGAAGATGGTGAGTCCGATAATCCTCTCCCCCTTTAACAAAAAGATGTCTATCAGGAATTCCTTGCTCACCACGATGAATGTAATCTAGTTGTTTTAATGGCTCGATAATTCTAGATATGTTTGACAACGAATTAATTGCAGCAAGAATATCGATAATTGGTTTCGAAACAATTCCAGGTATTGCAGTGCTTCCTATATGTTGAACATCTTCGAAATAATCGTTGGCTACTGTAAGAAGCTTTTTAGATTCTTCTTCAAAAAGGGTTTTCCACTTAGGATTATACTTACTTAACTTGACAATGCCACGTTTCAAACCAATCATAATATCAAAACAAAGAAAACTAAGTTTGTTTATATTTTTATCTTTTAATTAGGAAAAAGTGCACCATGAAACGATGAATATAGGACAAGTATGTTATTAAAAGACTCTTCAAAGAGCATATTCAGAATCCCCTTCCCCTTTCATCTAACCTCGTATAGAGGTTAGGAAAAACAGGTAAGTGGTTAGGAGCTATCGGCTGTAACTATTTCCATTAATCCCAAGATTTCTAGAAGTTTTCTTTCTAGATCTATACCGACAATGCCCGCGAGGGCTAAAGTGCTCAAAAGACTTTCAACTAGCTCATCTTCAATTGTTGGATCACATTCTAATCCTTCACAATCATCTAAGATTTGAGTTGCAAAAGCATTAAGCATTTTTTCTCCCATAATCCTACTTGGAGTTTTTGGAACATTCATTACATCTAGTTGTTTTACACTGTTTCTGCTGTTAATGAGTTCGAGCAGTTTTCTTTGTGCTTCGCTAATTGTTACCATTTTCGTCACTTACCTTACGAGTTTTTCCTATTTATACAGAGATAATATTTACTTATAAAACCATCTAATATATTCGATAAGTGTAACATTGTTCCAGTAGAAATTTGATTAATGAAGCATAAACATGATGATGTCTTGATTCGTGGGCGCGGGGAGCCCTAGTTCAAGAAAACCTCAATTTCCATTGGAAACCATGGGGAGGGGCTTTTTAACGCTCTAAAAAAAAATATCGCGAGAAATGGGATTTTTGTCGGGACTCTGTAGAGGTGTTTTTGTCGGCAAATGTAATACCAGAACAATATATATAAAATCAAGATTTGGGTGATTTTTCAAATAAAAGATATATGTTTAGCAAAACCAGCAAGGTATTGTAAGGTTTTTCTTTTTGTATAGAAACTTTAAAAAACTCAAGATAAGAACACATTCTAATCGTTTACAAAGGGCCGATAGTTCAGCTGGAAGAACGCTTCGCTTGCACCGAAGAGGCCTCGGGTTCAAGTCCCGATCGGTCCACCAATTTCGTTTTTACCATTTGAGTAGTTCGTGATGTTGTGCGTAAGTTGTGAATGAATAGGAAAAGATTTTTGATTTATAGATATTTTAATACTCTACCCACATGATTTCTGTAGTCATTCCTGTTTACAATGAAGAAGGAAATGTCATTCCACTGCATACTGAATTAAAAGAAGTGCTCTCTTCTCTTTCACAAAAATACGAAATAATCTTCATTGACGATGGATCAACTGACGACACACTTGCAAATCTCCTTTCTTTGCTAGAAGAGAGTGAGAAGAATTTGAGGATCATACAGTTACGAAAACGATTTGAAAAAAGCGCAGCTCTTGTTGCAGGTTTCAGTTCGACAAAGGGAGATATTATCATAACACTTGATGGGGACGGACAAGATGACCCGAAGAACATACCTCTTCTCCTTGAGAATCTAACAGAAGACATAGATGTGGTATGTGGGTGGAGAGATAATAGAAAAGACTCTTTCTTTCTCAAAAAACTACCTTCATGGATTTACAACAAACTTAATCGTGCATTCAATAAAGTTAATCTGCATGACAGCGATTGTATGCTTCGTGTTTACCGAAAAGAGGCTATAGCAGAAATTGTTCTCCTTGGAGGAGATCACAGATATATTCCTGCTATTCTCTTCAATAAAGGTTTCAAGTTTGCTGAAGTAAAAGTTAATCATCGTAAAAGGTATAGTGGAAAATCAAAATATGGTATTAAAAGAATATTCACGGGATTCTCTGATCTAATTACATTTCGGTTCCTTTTCAGTTATGGTCATCGTCCCATGCGCTTATTTTCAGGCATAGGAATCTTATCAATACTACTCGCTCTTGCTTCTGGAACATATTTATTAGTCGTAAAATACGCTTTTGGCGAAGATATAGGTACAAGGCCACTTCTTTTTCTAACAATGCTCCTTGGTGTCGCAGGATTTCAGTTCCTTTTTACAGGTTTTCTCGCTGAGCTCATTGTAAGACAGAAAACAACTGCTTCTTCACTTTATAGCATAAAGAAAGTACATGAAAATAAACGAAGAAAAGTTGAATAAAAGAAACTATATTTCATTGTTTTGTTTCTTTTTCTTTCTTAGAATTAGCACAAATATTCCCCCTACCAGTGCGGGTATCAACATGTTGAATACAGTTTGGATGACTGAAGCGCTAAAAGCATATTCTGATTGTATCAATAAACTATAGTATACTAAAAATGTAATTGTAAAATCCCTGATTCCAATACCACTCAAGCTAATCGGTAACAGAGAAACGATAGCAGCTATAGCCATAATGCCTATTATTGTTAGAGTATTTTGAAAACTCATTACTGTTGAACTCAAAGAAAAGATAAGTAAACTCACTTGAGTTCCTAACAGTATCCAGAAACTGAAAGAAAGAAATGAAAGGACGGAATAGTCTTGTAAACTAAAGCAACTAAGATGGGAATAATAGTCTTCAATATATTTTAGGGCTTTAGGTTCATTCTCTTCTCCTTCTGTGTTCTTCTTTCTCCTTAATCTCACAAGTAGAATAACAATTTTCTTGATTATTTTCTTATTAAATGTAAAAAAGACAACAATTGCAACAATTGTCAACCCTCCTGCAATCCCCCATTTGATAATACTCTCTAATCCAACAAAATAGAACGGTAGAGCAATAATGCTAAAGACACCTATGCTTATCAAGTCCATTACGCGGTCAAGGATTACACTGAAAACGCTAGAAGATTCTTTTGTATCTGTCCATTTTGAAAGATAAAAAGCTCTAAGAACATCACCAATTTTTGCTGGAGTTACAGAAGCACCAAAGGAACCTATGAATGTAAGCTGAAGCGTCTTCCAAAAACTGATGTTAATGTCTAGCTTATTGAGAATATACTTCCAGCGAATAACTTTGATGAGAATCATTAGAGTTGAGATAAGCAATGTTACAAGTAATATCCAAGGATCAATTTGTATAATCGTTTCTGCAAATGTTTTAGGGTTTACATAATAAATAAGATAAGCTAGGAGGCATAAAGTAACCATTACTGCACCGACACTCCTTATAATCCGAAAAGGTTTACTCGTTATAACGCTGCTAATTAGACCATTTTTTCCTCTTTCATCCAATTGTAAGCATCCTCAAACATTTCCTTGAGTCCAAATTTTGGTTTAAAACCTACAATTTCCCCTAGTTTTGAGATATCGTATGTTCTAGTTGTTGAAAACTGATGGACTCTTCTTCTTGTGATTTTTGGTTTGGATTTGGTTATCTTAGCTATAAACTCGCTTAGTATTCCCAGAGCATACGCTGTGCCAAAGCCTAATTTTAGAAAGTTGGGCTCTTTATTACAAACTTGTCCAATTGTTTCAAAAATCTCTTTTACTGAAGATGAGGAACCGGCTATGTTAAACGCCTCTCCATTTGCTTTTTCCTCTTTGCTACAAGCAATAAGAGCTTGAGCTACATCGCGATGATGGACGAAAGAGAGAAGAGCTTTCCCACCCTTGATTAAAGGTATTTTTTTAT
>BPTK01000056.1 GCA_023705905.1 Candidatus Heimdallarchaeota archaeon | reverse complement strand
CTGGTGGAAGTGATCGTGATGGTTTTCCCCATCGATCAAACATTCAAGGAGCTGGGAGAAAAAAATATCTCTTGAGTGGTGGGATTGGTTATAAAGTACATAGAAAGGGACGAAGAATAAGGAAATCTGTGCGTGGTAACATACTTTCAGAAATGTCTTATCAAATCAATATGAGAGTATCAAAGAATGGAAACAAACCTCTTAATGAGTTAATTGAGGGTAGTAGTTCCGAATAACTTATTTTTTTAAATAAATAAAAATTAAAAGAAGAACGATTTAATCTTTCTTTTCTTCTGTTTTCTCTGTCTTCTTGGTGGTTTTTGTATCTTTTTGCTTTTTTGATGAATCAGCTTTTTCCTCTATTTTCTTCTTCTTGGTAGTTTTTGTATCTTTTTGCTTTTTTGATGAATCAGCTTTTTCCTCATCTGTAAAGAATATGTATAAGATAGATGCAATTATCATTAACATTAGAACACCAAAAATAGTCCATTGCATTTCTGGAGTAAAATTAGAAGGTGTAGCTCCACTTATTGGACGAATGGAAGTAACCAACCATGTTACTAGAATTGAGATTATGGTGCTTGTAATAAAAGTACCCCAAGAAGGAAGTTTTGCTCTCATTTCACTTATAGTGCCCAATAAGATCACCAGAAAGAAGTAAAACAGCGATAAAAGAAGTATTTCTGCTATTACTAAACCCCAACTATAATGTCTCTCAGATTGTTCGACATAATACCATATTTTCAAGAAACCTGCTGTATTGTAGTGAAGAGCAGCAAATATGATGGCTAAAATCAAGGTTCCTATTACTATAATCGAACTAATAAGAAGTGTTCTATTTTTTTCATTTCTCCAAAGTGTTTGATATATACTCATCTTATATGTGTCTCCTTGTCCTTTTTCCAGTTCAAGTATTTGAGTGGTTAGTAGTAACCAGAGAGTTTTATTTCAAAGCGTTTATTAATTTTTAGCTTTGCGATTTAAAGCACTGTCAAAATTTAGCTATTTAATGTTTTTCATTTCCTTTATTTACTCTTCATAGAGAGAAAGTTTTTGAAGAAACAACAATTTCTTACTTTCAGAGGAAAGTAAATGAAAGACCACGAAACATTCACGTCTGATTCAGTTCTAACCTGTGAAAATTACTTTTCTGCAGATAATCTGAAGGATCTAAAACTTTACTCTAAAATTGTTAAATCATTAAGAATAAATCTCTTTTCAGTAGATAATTTTAACCTTGGTGAAGTGAATGAACTGATATCTTCAAGAGAAGCAAAAGAATATTCTTTAACATCTCTTGTTGAAATTTACAATAAAATTGCTGGAGATAAATTTGATTTACTAAATCTTAAGCAAATAATAAGCGAAGCTATAATTTCTTCAAAATTCAACACACACATATTAATTTCAAGAAAGACGCTTGAAGAAAATTCCATAGAAAGTTTGAAGCGCAAATTGTCTGAATTAAGAGACAAATATGAAATTATAGCAGTAAAGTCTGATAACATCAAAATTCTAAAATGGGCTGCACATGATAGGAGAGTAGATTACATATCTGTAAATTTTATGTCTAGCAATTTAACAATTGATAAGGCCCTATGTTCTTTGATGAAACAACACAACAAATGTTTTGAGTTGATTTTATCTCCACTTCTTTTAAGTGATAATAAAGGAATAAGCATAGCAATTAGATCTGGGAAGAAAATATTCAAGATAATTTGTTCAACTAACACTCAATTCATTCTTACTATGAAACCTGAATCTTGTTTCCAGCTGAGAAATGGAATTCAGATTAGATATCTAGCACAATTATTAGACATTCCTTACAATAGAAGTAAAATGAGCGTCTTCGATAATCAATTGCTAATTGCGCTAAAAAATACAATGAAACTCGAAAAATCGAATATTGTTGATGGTATTAAGGAGGATGACTGAGATGGTTGTGATCACTCGAGATAGATACGTTGTTTTCCAGGTTATATCAAGGGAAGATTTACCAACGCTTTCATCGATAAAATCTAAAATATGGGATGAATATCAAACAATATTTGGTGTAAATGGAACAACAGGAGCAGGTCTATTCTTTGATAATTATAATGAAGTAAAGGGAACGGGGATAATCCGTTGTGAGCATAAAGCTTTATCGAACCTAATGATAATACTATCTAGAATTACAGCTATCAATACTGTGGAAGTAATTTTGATTCCCTTATATGCGACAGGATTAATTAACAAAGCAAAGAGCTATCTTAAGATATTAGAAAAATAAAAATCATTAAAGAAACATCAGAAGGAAACAGAAATGGAAAATCAAGAAACACCACTCGGTTTTAATAAGTTGAACAGACCCTCTTGGGATGAGTACTTTATTCAGATTGCAGAAATTGTAAAAACAAGAGCAACTTGTTTCAGAAGACAAGTTGGAGCCGTACTTGTGAATGATAATAAACAGATTATTTCAACTGGTTATAATGGTGTTCCTCGAGGTGTAAAACACTGTACAATCAAAACCTGCACAAAGCTATATGAAAAATCAGGAGAAAAGAATGAGATTTGTCCTGCTGTTCACGCTGAACTTAATGCAATTTTACAAGCTGCAAGTGCTGGAATAAGTCCCGAAGGCACAACATTGTATTCCACAACTCGACCATGTAGCGGGTGTACAATGGCTATTATCAATGTAGGAATAAAACGGGTGGTTTATGTGGAAGATTATACTGATCCGATACTACGTTCAGGATGGCTAGACATACCCGAAGTTAGTTTTGAAAAACATGAAAGATAATGTGTCATGATATTGTAGGAGAAAGCAAGAATTTCCCTCTTTATAGATGAACTGAGACAGTAACTGAATTTATTTTGGTGTATTGCATGTTATTTTGTGAGTCTATTAATACTCTTAAAGCCTTGATGATTTCTTCTTGATAATAAGAATCCTTATCTGAATGATTGATGTTTTTTACCTTATTGTGGTTAATGAATATTGAAGAATCTCCATGAGAGAAATCGATTTGAAAAAGACTGGTTTCTGTTACTTCAGTTTCTGTTTCTTTTGATATCTCTCCTTTTATAACTTCATCTTTTTGTAAATCTAGTACAAGATTTGGAGTTAGTGTTATGTATCTTTTCACTTGATGAAGTTTAGTTGGTTTTTCAGATAATTCGATGGTTTTCAAGACATTCATATCAGAATCAAGAATGTGGATTGTAGAATTATCGCCAATACAGATTAATCTATTATTATAATAAAAAATGCCTTGAATAGATTTTTTGAATAACTTTTTTGCATTTAATTGTTTAAGATTGTTAATGTCCAAAACAGTGATTTCACCATCTCTGGAAGCAACAACAACATTTTTAGGCATGATGCATAGACTAGAAATTGGTACAATATTGTCTTTCTTTTTTACTAAGTTTAATGATTCATCATAGAGATGTATTTCTCCAGATTCTAATCCAACCAGCAATTTTTGAGATGATAATAACCTAAGCGAAAGAGGTCTATGTTCTATCTTGTTCAGTAGAATTGATTGGTTTTTACCAAAATCGCTTTTTCTTAAATGAGAACTCATTGAACTTGAATATAAAATGTTGTTCTTAATTTCTAAACCTGTTATGTTTTTACCATGGGGGAAAGCAATTTTACTATTCTTTAGCTTCTGTTTATCCCATATAGAAACCATTCCTGCTACATGACCTAATATGATACTATCCTCTGTAGCCTCGCAGATAGTTACAGGGATACCATTAAGTCTAGTGAACTGTTGTAGAATATACCTAGAATCTCTTCCTTGAAATTCAGTTATATCTTTTGATGCTTTTTTTATAGCTTTTAGTATTGCTGAAGGTTTAATCAATAGATATTTTACAAACTCTAAATCCTCTGCTCTATATATTGAAACTAGGCCATCATGGTGAGTTGTTATTATAATATCATCTTCGATGAAGAATCTTTCCAAATCAGGAATTTTAATCCTATCAACCACGATTAGTTTATTGTTTTCTAGTTTCCACTTTTTGAGAAGCTGATCTCTACTTGCACTTATGATATAATTCCTCCAAGGTTTTGCACCTATAATTGTTGATGAATGTGCTTTCTTTGATTGTAGGAGTTCTAAAGTTTTAAGAGACCAGACCTTGAGTTCTAAGTTCTGTGACGTAGTTATGAAATACTCTGTATCAGAAATTCTTTGAATATCAGTAATTGCTGTATTATGAGCATATATACAGGCAATTTCCTTTTCTAATTCCTCATCCCAAATACAGATTCTCCCCTCTCCACCACCTGTGAAGATTTTACCATCCATTTCTTGAATTACAGTGACTCCTTTCAGGTGACCTGGTTGATGATAAATAATCTCAGTTGCATTAGAAGTTGTTTTGCTCACAAATATTGTGAATCTTAAATGCTAATTAAGATTTACATTATCGTAATATTTAATGGCTCATTTAGTCGTGAGAACATCATTGATCAGTCTGGGACGGTTAAATCACAGCCACAGATAATGCTTACCTTACTTTCTTTTATTTATTCCTTTATGAGAGATGAAAAAAAACAAAAGAATTACATTGGAACGAGTCCAATTGTAACTTTAAAATCATCAAATTCCCATTCTTTGATGTGACCATCTATAGGCTTAGATAATTTGAGTTCTGAACTTAAGGTTTCTTCCTTTATGTATTCCGAAAATCTTTCAAGAGCTTTCGAGCCAAATTCGTCAGTTTGTATTGTTAATAGTATATGTTGGGTATATTCTAAATCCAATTCTTTTCTCATTGTTTGAACTCTTCTTATTATGTCTCTCACATAACCTTCTTGTTTAAGTTCTTCAGTTATAGTTGAATTGAAAAGCAATATATAGCCTTCAGCCTCTTCACCAGTAAAACCTTCTTGTACATTTATTTTGTATTCTAAGTCTTCAGGAGTCAGTTCAAACTCTTTTTTCTCCAGCTTAAGAAGAATATTTTCTCCTAAACTGAGTTGCTTTACAAATTCATTTGCTTCTTGTGGTTTAAGATTTTCTAGTCTCACACGTATTTCATTGACTGCAGATTTTACTTTAGGAGCTAAAACCTTGAAATTAGGTTTAACAACATAACTAACCATCTCATCTGAGCTCTCTTGAAGAACTACTTTCTTCACATTGAGTTCGTCTTTGAACAGATTTTCATATTTCATGATTAGTTTCTCTTTACCCAATGGCGTTATAACTATTAATTCTGAAAGGGGTTGTCTTAATTTTATATTGGCCGAAGATCTTACACTACGCCCTGTAGTAACTAACCCTATTATCTTGTTCATCTCTTCTGAAAGTTGTGAATCAACTTGTTTATTGTCAAATTTTGGAAATATGTTCATATGCACACTTATTGGCGCTTTCTTATCTATAGATCTGACTAGGTTTTTGTACAATATCTCTGTTAAGAACGGCATAAATGGTGCTAGTAATTTAGTTAAAGTTTCAAGCACTTCATAAGTTGTGATAT
The DNA here is from genome assembly GCA_023705905.1 of Candidatus Heimdallarchaeota archaeon. GTDB lineage: Archaea > Asgardarchaeota > Heimdallarchaeia > Heimdallarchaeales > Heimdallarchaeaceae > UBA460. The sequence goes on along the minus strand of BPTK01000056.1, from coordinate 15,161 downwards.
AAGCTGATTTTTTGTCTTGATCTAGTTCAGTTTTCCAGAACCTTCTTCTTGATTGACGAAGATACCAATTGCTAAATTTGTCTAAAACAAATTTTTCAAATGCTTGTACTGCTTGATGAACTGTCATATCTTCCATATTTTTTTCTACAGATTTTATTAAATAATTCAATTCACTTATCATCCATCGATCGAGCTCTGGTCTTTCCTTTAATGGAACTGAGAGTGCAGCTAAATCAAACTGATCAACGTTTGCATTTGAAACAAAGAAACTGTAACTATTCCAAAGTGTTAGTATTAGTTTCTTCATAGAATCGCTTATGTGAACTGGTTTTAATCTGACGCTTGACCATGTAGGGTTTGAAAATAAATACCATCTAACTGCATCAGCGCCGAATTTGTCTATAAGATCTTGAGAAAAGATGACATTACCTTTACTCTTACTCATTTTTCTACCATTACCGTCCAAAGTTAATCCCATAGTTAGACAATTCAAGAAAGCTGGTTTATCAAATAGAACAGTACTTATTGCTAATAGTGTATAAAACCATCCTCTAGTTTGGTCTATGGCTTCAGTGATAAAGTCAAATGGAAAATGCTTATCAAATAATTCTTTGTTCTCAAATGGATAGTGATATTGTGCAAAAGGTGCGCAACCTGATTCATACCAACAATCTATAACATAAGGAACTCTTCTAGCTATTTCATTACATTCTGGACATTTGAAAGTTATTTCATCTACCCATGGACGATGTAAACTGAAACCTTCAGGTAACGGTTTCCCAGAGAGTTCTTTAAGTTCCTTTAAACTTCCCAGTATTGTATGATGATCATTCGAGCATGTCCATATTGGTAAAGGTGCTCCCCAGAATCGATTGCGGGATAATGCCCAGTCTCTTGCTTCTTTTATGAAATTTCCAAATCTGCCTTCTTTTAAATGAGCGGGCTGCCAACGTATTTGCTCATTATTTGCAACCAATTTCTCTCTCATTTCAGACATTTTAATGTACCATGTTTCAGTAGAATAATATAGCAATGGTCCATCACAACGGTAACAAAATGGATATGTATGTTTGTAAGTTCCTTGCTTAAAGAGTAATCCTCTCTCTTTGAGATTCTTTATAATTTTTGGATCAGCTTTTTTGACGAATAAGCCTGCAAAGTCAGTTATTTCATCTGAGAAAGTACCGTCCTCTAGTACAGGATTCATCAAGGGCAATCCGTACTTCTTTCCTATTTCTGCATCATCCTCTCCAAAAGCCGGTGCAGAATGAACTATGCCGGTACCATCTTCTGTTGTAACATAGTTCGCCAATGTTACAAAAAATGCTTCCTCTTCAGGTACAATGAATGGAAACAGCTGTTCGTATCTTTTTCTTTCTAAGTCCTTTCCTTTAAATTTTTCAAGAACTTTATAATTTTCGAACAGATTTTCAGCATTTGTTTCTGCAAGTATGAATTTTTCCCCTTCATGCTCTATTTGAACATAATCTATGTCTGGGTGTACTGTCAAACAAATGTTTGATATTAAAGTCCAAGGTGTAGTGGTCCACGCAAGATAATATGTATCATCGAAATCAAGTGACTTAAATTTGATGAAGATAGAAGGATCTGTTGTTTCCCTCATACCTTGTCCTACTTCATGGGAAGATAACGGAGTGCCACATCTGGGACAATAGGGAACAACCTTGTAACCAAGATACATCAAACCCTTATTGTATATCTCCTTTAGAGACCACCAGACGCTCTCTATATAATTCTCATCCATGGTGATATATGGATTATCTAAATCTAACCAGAACCCTATTCTTATTGACATATCGTGCCATTCTTTAACATATTTGAAGACAGATTTTCTACATGCTTCATTGAAGTTTCTCATTCCATATTCTTCAATGTCCGATTTATCTGTGAAACCTAATTCCTTCTCGACTTGTAGTTCGACGGGTAGCCCATGACAATCCCAACCTGCAATGTATGGTTGAATATCAAAATCGTGCATGAGTTTGTATCTCAGAAATACATCTTTGGTTGCTCTTGTAAGAGCATGTCCTGCGTGAGGTAAACCATTTGCAGTTGGTGGACCTTCTAACCACTTGAACAACTTTTTACCTTTTTTACTTTCTCTGACTTTGTTGAAAACATCGTTTTTTTCCCAAAATTCAAGTATTTTCTCTTCCTCTTCAGGAAATGAAGGTGTTGGTTTTACGGTTTCGAACACTTGTTTCTTCTTATCCATAGTAATCTTCTCCAAAATATCTGTTAGAAACTATATACGGCACGCTACGGAGGTTATTCAAAAAATGTTTTGTTTTAGCGAATTTCGCGATCCATCCTAATTCCTCAGTGCCTATATTCATTCCTCTATCCACATTTAAAAAGATTCTGTATTTTGATAGTGAGGTGTTCTAACCTTATTCTATGTAATTATACCATTTTCTATAAGAAAATATTTGTGATTAGCTTGCTTGGTAAACGCCCTTAATCTTATTGCTAATTTTATTATATTTGCTGAATCTGTAATAATCAAGTTGTTCTCATAGATGGCATTTTTATCAAATCTCAAGAAAAAAGTATTTCTTCTGGAATCAAACCTATTTTCGAACTCAGAACCTAAGTATTCTTTATCCTCATCTGATAATCTTGAAGATATATATTTTATTATTTTATTAATGGTAGTCGTTTTGGTGAAAGATATTTCTATAAATTTGATGGGATTACCGTAACCACCTTCCAATATGGATTCAGTAATTATTGCTTGATTTTGGTTAATTCCATTTGTAAGATTTGATAAAGCAGTCATGTTTTTTTCTTTATCTTCAGTTACATGAACTGAAAAACTAAAAGTGAGTTTGCTAATTATGATGTCCATTTCTCTTCAGTAAATTAAGGAATTCTTTTTACAAAAATGAATATTTGCATAGTGAACAAGTACAATTTTATTGAAAAACAAAAAGAAGTGAGGTTAATTTCCTCCTCTTCCATGAGCACGGAGTGAAGGTCTAATCTTCTCTGCTCCATATCCCTTACTGCGAAGGCCACGAGATTTTTTAGCTGCGCTTGTTAATCCTCTATGAACTCTTCCTCTATGTACTGGATTTTTAATGTAGAAAACATCATCTCCTCGCTGTTCTTTTAAGGAAATCCAGCTTGTTCTGGGATCTTTTGCTATTACTGGATGCTGTGGATCTATCAGAATAATCTCAAAGAATTTGTGCTTTCCATCTTGACCTACCCAGTAAGAATTTAAGACTTCTAGGTTGCTATATCTTCTACCTACTCTTTCTTCAGCAATAACCTTAATACTCTTCTTTGGTGTGATTTTATTTACACCCATGTTTCGAGATTTCCTTCCTCTGACTGGTCTCTGCTTCCTCCTTCCTCCTCTTCTTACACGAGCTCGAACAACAACGTATCCTTGTTTAGCTTTATAGCCTAAGGCTCTTGCCCTGTCCAGTCTTGTAGGTCTCTCAACACGTTCAGTAGCCCCCTCTCTTCGCCATTGAATAATCCTTTGGCGCATCAAATCTTTGAATTCTGGAGTCTTTCGATTTCTCCAAAAATCTCCAATATATCTATACATACTTTTAGTCATTTTAATCACCTAACGATTCCCGGGTGGACATCTCGTCAGTTAATCTCACATTTTTCGTTCCAATTTTAAAAGTTATGATTTTGTTCTTTTTTTTCAATTATTTGTTATTTTCTTTCTGATGGCCTATACACATCTCTTTTGAATGTTTAAGTAACCGATTTTTGTATTCAAAGATATATTCTAAAATACATAACTAATAAAATAAGATTGGGTCTTGAAGATGTCTTTTGCAAGAAAGAAATTGGTAAAACCATACAAAAAAAGCCCCCAGATGAGTATATTTAGTAAAAAGTTTAATGTGACGATAGAAAGAAAAATTCAAATGCTATTACTTTTCTAGATATTCGATAACTATGAGTTCTTTTGGCGTATATCCAATAGGAGATGTAAAAATCAAACAAGATTCTTGTTACATTGAAATATATGAACCCTACACATTAGGTCTGCGACATATTGAAGAATTTGGGCACATCATTGTATTGTGGTGGATTTCTATGAGAGACACCCCTAAAGACAGAGCAACCAGATTAGTAACACCACCCAGATTGAGTACCCCCGTAGAAACAGGCGTTTTTTCATCTAGAAGTCCTTCAAGACCCAATCCAATTGGTCTTACCAAAGTAAAACTCCTGAAGGTGGAAAATAACAAATTATTCGTTGATAGAATTGATGCTTTAGATTGTACACCTGTTTTAGATATCAAACCTTATCTTCCCGGTGACAGTGTTTCATTGGTTGATATTAGATTACCAGATTGGTTCGAATCATTAAAAGATTAAACCTCTCTCGTCATTATCCATTCTTGTTTTCTTTATTTTTGTGTTTTTATACCATATTTTTGTAAATAATTTTGATTATATGAGCAAGAAGAAAGGTTACAAGAACCATTCTTTTATTGAAGATGGAAAAATTGTGTTGATAATCGGTGCATCTTCAGGAATTGGAAAGAATGTTGCTTTAGCATTAGCAAACTATGGTGCAAAGTTAATTATCGTTGCTAGAAGAGAAAAGAAATTAATACAAACTACTCGTCAATTACGAAAACTGAAAATCAAAGTACTACCGATTATTGGAGATATTAGAGATAGAGATGATCGAGCTAGAATAATTGCGCATTCATTGAAGAAATTTGGTAGAGTTGATGTTTTGATTAACAATGCTGGCTTAGGTAAAGCTAATCTTTTCTTAGAACAACCAATCTCTGAAATAGATGAGCTTATTGAAACAAATATCCTAGGTTTAATAAAAATGACTAAGTTAGTAATACCAATAATGAAAGTACAGAATGAAGGGCTCATAATCAATATTTCTTCTTCTTTAGCGCTTTTACCGGTGTATCCCTTTGCTGTGTATTGCGCAACAAAATCTGCTGTTAGAACATTCAGTGATTGTATAAGAGATGAAGTAAAAGAATATGGGATTAAAGTATCAACAGTTTTTCCTGGGCCTTATGATACAGAGTTTCACAAAGTGGCAGGTCTTGATGATTCTTCATTCCAAAGTTATTCGGTGTTAAAATTAGCAGAAAAAATTGCTAAACTTGTTATAAAACCGAAAGAAAATCTTATACAACCTTGGTTTTACATTCCACTTATTTGGATTGCAACTAGATTTCGATTCATAAAAAGAAAAATTACTTTACCTATCTCCAAATCAATTATGGAAGGGAAAATAAAAAAAGAAAAATTAGAATTTACAAAAAAAGAGGAGAAACTAAAAATCGTTGTGAAACACGCTTAGTATTTCAATTAGTTAAGCGGAAACAAAATATTTTCCTTCAGCTTTTTGTTTTTTGTCTAATTGTGAATCTCTCTTATTTACTCTAGGTCGAAGAGTTCTAGGATCTTGTCTGAATGTAATGTTCATTTTTCTTAAGAAATCATTCATGCCCAATTGAAGTGAACCAATTCGTTCACTCTTTCCAATTTCACTTGGCTTTCCATCGAAAACTAGTAATCTGTCGGAAGCAAAATTTAGCATCATTACATCGTGTTCAACAACTAGAGCTGGCATCTCATAATGACTTACGACCCTTTTAATGACTTTTGCAACATTTACTCTGTCTTCAGATGAAATATATGCACTAGGCTCATCTAAGAGGAATAAATTTGCTTTAGAATTTCCTAAACATGCAGCAATACTAACTTTCTGTAGTTCTCCTCCTGAAAGATCACACAGTTTAGAATCAAGTAGTGTTGCGAATTTTAAAGGATTTATTATTTCTGATTTATGCCACCCACTTGTTAACATCGCTGGGTTGATTTCAAGTAAATATTCTTCTACAGTTTTCTCAGATTCTGTGAATAAATACTGGGGTTTGTAGCTAACACTTATTTTATCTCTATGTTTCTCATCAATTCCTAGAAACATTTCAGATTTATCTTCTTCTTTGGTGGGAGTTTGAACAAGCAGTTCTAAGGGTTTTGAGATTGTTGTTGGCTCTAGTTCTCCTGCTAACATTTTAACAAAGGTTGTTTTTCCAATACCATTAGGTCCTATAATACCCACAACTTCGCCTTTATAGAGTTCTCCTCCCTTAACTGAAAGACTAAACGTATCAAAATCCTTTGTCATATCCCCATACTTTATTGCGATTCGATGTGAGGTATATTTATCTTCAAATGATGATTTTTTGAAAATAATTGGTTCTGGTCTAAAACGCATATTTTCTGAAGGAATATATCCATCAAGAAAAATATTAATTCCTTCTCTGACAGAATAAGGATGACTAATTATCCCGTAAGCACCAGCCTCCCCATAATACATGTGGACTTGATCACTCAAATAATCCAGCATCGCGAGATCGTGTTCTACAACTATTAAGGTTTGTTTTGGAGATTTCATCTCATTAATATATTGAGAAATTTTGACTCTTTCTTTAACATCCAAATATGAAGTTGGTTCATCAAAGAGATAAACGTCTGCTTCTTGTACTATACTAGCAGCAATAGCCATTCTTTGCAATTCTCCCCCACTTAATTTTGAGATATCTCTTTCCCAAACCTTACTTAAAGAAAAAATCTCTTTAACTTCATCTTGAATTCCTTTTTCATCCACTTTCTTAATTAAATCTGCGACATTTCCTTTTACTACACGAGGTATTTTATCCACGTTTTGAGGCTTTAGTATAGTTTTCAATTCTTTATCTGCAAGTTTTTGGAAATAGGCTTGAATCTCAGTTCCTCTGTAGTTTTCAATAATCTCATCCCATTCAGGAGGATCATCAAATCTACCCAAATTTGGTTTAAGATTTCCTTGTAAAATATTCAAAGTTGTTGACTTTCCGGAACCATTTTGTCCGACTAAACCAATCACTTGTCCAATTTTTGGCATAGGTAGTCGATGTAGTTTAAAACCATTTACGCTGTATCTGTGTGTAACTTCTTTGTCAAAATCCTCAGGTAAGTTCACTATGGTAATGCAGTGAAATGGGCATTTTTTCACACAAATAGCAACTCCAGAACACAACGATTCATGAATAACCGCTTTATTACTCGGAGGATCAAATGAAATAGTTTCCTTACCAGCCCTTACTGAAGGACAATATTTGTAGCAAACCTTACCACATTTATCTGGTCTACATTTATCCTGATTAATTACAGCTATACGAGTCATCAATTTCAAAAAATGATTTACGTTTAAAAGTGTAAGGATTGAAAATAACTTTCTAAGTACAATCAAAAGCGAATCTATAAATAAGGCGTTGTTCAATTATAATTCGAAAGGAGCTAATAATTAATGCCTATTCCAGATAGTATCTTAGCTAAAGAATATAGTCTTGTTATGGAACGAGCATATGCATTCGAACCCATAGAAGGAGATTTAACAAAGTGGAGAGGATTTGTTTCAGCAATTTCTGATGAAGGAGAACTTCCAGTAGAAGTTGAGATAAGTTTACCAAATGCATTTCCTGATGCTCCACCAGAGATTGAAATATTAACCCCAATAACCCATCCAAACATTAATACTGACGGTTTTTTGGAAATGCGAGTACTTGCTAGATGGAGACCTAGCTATCACTTGTTCCAAGTGATTGTGGAGGTAATACGTTTACTTTCAAAAGTACCTGCTAGAAAGGATACTACAGGACCAAAGTGGAAAGCGCCTAAGAATCAGCTTGATCCTTTAATTGCACAGAAAGAACAATTATCAATTATTCTACAAAATAGGAAGAAAGAATTAGCAGATATACAATCAAAGAACTCCTCGCAAATTACAACTCGAGTCTTAAATCAGGAAAAGAAGAAGCATTTCGAAGATGAAATTCTTAACGTAGAAAATGAACTTTTTGCAATTGAATCTCAATTCGAAGATTATGAAATTTCAAGCTTAGAATTTTCAAAGAAGTATTTTATGCTAAAGAAGAGATTGTATCTTCTAGAAGCTAAGTCTTAATATTATTTTTCATCTCTTTCTTTTCTAGCATTTTTGCTTGTTTTTTCTCTCTCTTAATTCTCTTTGCTTTCTGTATATCCTCCTTACTAAGCATAAATCGTTTTGTAAAATAGTACCAAACATATAACCAAATTGCTATTAATATTACACTAAGAAGTACCTTGGAAATATCAATGATGAAATCAATGGTGGGGTTTGGATTTGCAGGGATACCTACAATTAAAGCGTCTATAATTGCACAGATACCTATGAAGGTTCCAAAAACAAATAATTCAAGACCAAGAACCCTGTAAAGCCTTGGAGTTAGTTTATGTAATCTCATGGAATCACCACCCTAATCAATATTGCCGTTATTATTGCTAGAATACCACTAAAAATTGTAAGAATTCCAAAACTTTTTACAATATCTTTCTCATGTAAAGGACCTTTTTGAATTACCAATCCTACTAATGTGATTGGAGCTTTTGGATCATTGGTAGATTCAATCTTCCAGTCTTTAGTCATTTTTGTTGGTCTAGCCATTTTCCTTCTTTCTAACAATCCTTTAACACTACTGATTATTCCAAAGGCATTCATGATAAATGGGATAATGGCTATTATTATCACAATTTCAAGCCGCCCTAAAACAGCGATAGCACCCAAAGAAGCACCGATTGTTAGACTACTTGAATCACCTCCAAAAACTCGAGCTGGGTAGCGATTAAAAATTAGAAACGCTATTAGAACTCCAATTATCATTAACACAAAAATATTTGTTGGATCTAAAGTAGTAAAATCTCTATTGCTTGTAGAATCTGGAGAAGTATAGGATATGATTAGATTTGCAATAAAAGTTGCAATTAGGACAATGATTGTAGTTATGGCCATTGAACCATTGAAAACATCAATCATATTTACTGCATTAGCAGGGACTGTAATAACAAACGGTAAGAGTATTAGGTAAACTATCGTTAATTGAGTTTCACCTATTAATGGAAATTGTGGATGGGAATTGTATAATGGTCCGGTGCTGAACCAAGTAGAAGCAATAATTGGAGCTGAAGCTAATAGCAAGAGAACAGGTTTTAGTATCGCATTTAAAGTCACAAAATCATCTATGATGCCTATGATTCCCGCAATTGTTATTGTTATGCAAAATACCCCGATCATAAGTTGTACGTCTGAATCATCAACAACTAAGATTGTTATCACTGAACTAATTATAAGTGAAATTATCAAAACAATTCCTCCCATTTCGGCAATTTTAGGTTGTTCCTTCTTATGAATGTCTATGCCAAAAATTCCTTTGTTAAGCATAAATTTAATGAAAAAGGGAAAACCTATTCCTGATAATAATAAAGGAACAGTAAACGCTATAATATAAACGACTAACGAACTTGCCATTATTCAAACGTTCGTGGACCATATTTGAAATTTGCTGTTGATAATGATTTATAAATCTTCCAGCTTTTTTAAAGCTTTCAACAACTCTGCCTTGTCTCCACTTACAGCTTCTCCGAATAATTCCGCGGATTTTCCTTCTTCAGGAGGTTTTGCTTCTTCAGTTTTTGGTGCAGGAGGTTGAATTTCAATTTTTGGTTGAATTACATCCTCTGAAGCTGGTGGTGTTGGAATTGCTCCTGATACTTGCTTTGAAATTGGACTAACGTCTCTCTCTACAGCTTCCGTAATCTGAGATGCTGGGGTGGGTGCAGGTGTAGGTGTAGCCACTTCTGTTGGAGGTGCAGGTATCTCTACCACAGGTGTTGGAACACCAATAGATCCTTCTGGTTCGGGTGTTGGTGTTGGAATAGCACCTGGGGTTGGTATAGAAGGAATATCTATTGTAGGTTGAATAGCAATTATTTCTTCTTTCGCTACTGGCTCCTCGAAATCTTCCAAAGTTTCAATTATCTCTGGAACTGGTGCTGGTGTTGGAGGGGCTTCTGTAATAACAGATTCAACTTCCTCAATAACCTTAAATTCGGGTGTTGGTGTTGGAGGTAATTCTGCTGCTTCACCTTTAGCAGTTTCAATAAGCAATAACCTCTCATTCAATGTATCCAATCGTTTCTCTAATGTTTCTATTCTTGCTGTTACATCAGAACCAATTGCACCTGAAGGAGTTACTGGAACTGATCCACTGGAAGACTCTAGTTTGTCTAACCTTTCTTTTACGGTTACAACAACATTATCATAATCTTTGAATCTATCTTGCACAGCTGCAACTATGCTTTCAACCATGTTTTTCAGCATATTCACAGAATTAACTAGTGACTTTAAATCTTCTTTTGGCATCTTGAATCTACAAACTACTATTAGACTATATACATATAAAATAATTGCTAAAGGCTAGAACGAAGTTTTATCTTACAAAGTCAGAGATTGAAGAAAAAAGAGAGAAAAATTAATTTTCAATATACTCGAGATACTCAAACAATTGCAAGACCTGCTCTAGAGTTTGAAATTCTATTACTTTCCAATTTATCAAGCTTAGCAATGTAAGGATATCGAGTTTTGTATTTATGTTATCTATCAAATTGGAGATTTCAAGAATAAATCCTCCATATACACCTGAAGATTTTATGAGGAATTCTTTTAGTTTAGATAATTGTTTGTCAGATATAATTGAAGATTCTTCAAGTTTGAAACTTGGGCTCATAATTTCATACAATTTCGAACTATTTATTGGTCCTTTCCATTTCCTTATTGGTATCTGTTGAAATGTAGCATTATACTCTGTATCTATATCTTGATTGAAGATTACAGAGAAGTTCTCCTGAATACTATCTGCAAGATGTCTCAAATCATTGTTAATGAAATCGATCGTCTTTCTTTCTAAAAATTGAAACTGTTTTTGCATTAATTCAATAGATTTCTTTTCATTTTCAACGAATTTTTTGATAATTTCCGCAATAATGTGTTTATGAATTTGTTTTTTATTGTCTTGAAACTCTTCAGTTTTTTCAACTTCGGATGAGACCATATTTATGAGTTTAGCTTTCCTTTTCTGATATCCGGTGATAAAAGCTTTTACTAGACTGTCTGAATATTGATCTAAACTAGAACCAATAATCGTTGTTGCTAAAGTAGTGATTCCAACTCTTTTCAATGTGGTCTGATCAACCTTTTCAATTGTATCTAAATTAGTATGATGAAAAGTATCTGGATGACCAAACATTACAGAGGGGATACGGAAAGGCTCGTCATTAAACAAAATATGATCAGAACCCCCTGAGTATGGAACAATCCTATAATTCCATGGAAATTGCCAACCACCCTGCTCAATAGCCGCAGGATTGTCTTTAACATGCTCTATTACCTCTGCAATTATATCGTTCAGATATGATGGCGTTGAGATACTTGATTGGTTAAATGTAAAAGGATAACCTACATGAACGGGGTGTTCTCCCACCATGTCCAAATTGATGCAAAATATTGGTGTGAATTCTTCTTCTTTTTCTTTTTTTGCGATCCAAGGTAAGGTACCACTGAATTCTGGTACCCATAAGAATCTAATTGTCCTATGAGGTTTTTCTATCGCCCCCTTATCTATCATAGATTTTAATGATCTATATGTTTCAAATAATAAGGCGCTCCCTGAAGCATTATCATTTGCAGAAGGTGCAGGATGACAAATATGAGCTATCAAAATAATTTCTTCTCTGGGTCTTTTAGTTCCTTCTATTTTTGTTGATAAAACATGCATGTTACCCTCATAGAGATTTGCTTTGATTTTTGCTTTAACAATAACTTTCTTCTTTTGGTTGATTTGTGAAATCATTTTACTAGCTTGCCTTCTTGAAAGAGAAAATCCAAAAGTTGATTTATCTTTGTTATCAGCATTTGGCCATAGTCCAACATACTGTATCATTTCAGAATACCCTTGGGCTCTCTCTTCTGAAGGATAAACTATAACACCAATGGCGCCTAGATCATTTAACTGTTCTATCATTGCTCGAGGTCTTCCAGTTGTAAGAACTATTTTCCCTCCAATATCCTTACCTTCCACCTCCTCTGGTTTTCCGCTTCCAATATGGATAACTTCCCCCTCAATGTCTGTAGCTTTTGAATGAGTACAAATGCTTTCAGGAGTTTCAGAAAATCTGCATAAACTCTGTTTCTCCGGTTCTAATTGTATTAATTCTCCATCTTTAATGTCCCAAGATAGAGGTGCATACCATTCATAGCATCTCTTAGTACCATCTGCTACATATTCATGAATTTGACAATTATTATCTCCTAACTCTTTCAGTTTGTCATAGATAATTTTTGAAGCTGTTAAAAACTCTTTACTTGCTTGAATTCTATGATATTGGGATAGGACATTTGTTAAACGCTTTGTTCTCTCTCCTGATAATTCCTTTGTGATTATCGAGATTAGTTTTTCGAGATCCATATTATAAAAGAAAATCCCCTTATTTTATCTTTTTTGGATAAAAAACTTAGCTTTCAATTCTCTCAACCTCTGGCTCTATTTGAGAAATGTGAAATTCATGATAGAACGGATTCACTTATCTGTATTTTTTGTTATTGAAATAATTTGAAGAGACAAATTTATCCATTTCATGAATGAGTTAATAGAAGCTCTAGCAGATACAGAATCCTTAGCGTTTATCTCTAAAATTAAACAATTATTATCCACCATCAAGTTAGCTTGTGCTCTATCATTTGGATTGTAACCTGATTCTAAAACAAGAGCATCATAAAGAAAATTACATGTTTGATTATCTGACACTTGGATTTTTACTGTCATACAAATCGAATTTATTGACTGAAGACTCATACTTCTCTCACATTTGCAAAATTGATATCATTCTACTTCTCTCGGAACAATTCTTATTTTCATTCTAGGACCTACTTGTTTGTTGTTATTGTCCAGAAATTCAAGAAAAATTAACCCTTCATCTCTATCAAGATAGTCTGCATATAGGGTTACGTAGTTTTTTCCTTTAATCTTATCAATACCTACATTTGAAATTTGAAAAACTTTCCTAAGAATATCATTTTCAGATGGTTTTTCTAAAGAAGAGATGAGAATTGAAAAAACTGGTCTCGTTCTAGTATTCTCTTTTCTATATTCTCTGGAAAGTGTTAAACCTCTAATTTTTATAGCAAACGGCAATTCTTTTGGTTTGTCAATAAGGTCATAAATTCTCACGAAATTCGGGTTTCCTTTAACAGAGTGAACTATAATAGCAGTCTCATATTCCTTTATTTTCATTGCATTAATTGTATAAGCTAGAGTAGCTGATCCTCTTGCTACTCTTGAAGACTGTGGAACCATACTAACTATATCATGTATAAACGAACGAGTTTTCTTTGCTGGGGAACGTGATGTAGTGAAACCAATCTTTGCCATTTGAGAAAAAAAAGCCAATAGTAATTAAAAGGTAAGCGTTGTAAACAAAAAATAAAATAATAAAGGTAAAAAAGGAATTTAAGATTCTTCTTTTAATCCTTCAGAAATACGAGTAACTCTTCTTGTAATACTTCTACCAGCACTTGTATAGGGTTCCCAAGCTCCACCGGCGAGTTTTTCTCCACACTTGGTGCACTCCCAGATTCCCAAACCTGCTCTTTTTAGAGTCTTCATATTACATACTGGACATTTATAGACGGCTTTACTTTTTTCCTCTAATTGTCTTACTCTTTTTCTAATAGTACTACCGTATCGAGCACCATATCGTCCAGTTGAACCAACTTTTTTAGTTTTACCCATGATTCGCACCTTCTATTTACGAGAGCGATTTCATCAGCTCTTTCCTTAAAGCTTTCGATACATTCAAAGATTCACGGACTATTTCCATAATCTCTGCAGGTTTGTATGTTCCTTGCTCTCCTTTCTGCAAAGCTACGATTCTATCTTCCTCATCAAAACCAATTGTGATTCTTGCATCACTTACACGGTCTTCTTTGAAATTTGGATCATAAACCTTGTATTTATCAATTTTATAACATGTTACAGCAACAGGATAATGATTTATTATTATTGGTTCTTTTTCTTCTGATTTCTCTATGGAGCCATCTTCAAGAATTTTTACTTTGGGTATTTTTGTTGTTGCTAAAGCAGCAATTGCACCCAATGCAGCGGCATCAAACAAATTACCATCATGATTTAACACGTAAAAGTCAATGAAAAGAATCCATACATGTTTCTCTGGAACTACGCACAATTTAGATAAATCAACACAATGTGATTCTCTTATGGTTCTATCAGTCACTCGAGCTAATTCAATGGCAGCCCCACTTGGAGGACCACTTTCAAAGTAGGGTGAAGCAATAGGTGAAAGTTCTGCACTTGTTGTTATTACTCCGCTCTCGGGGGTGTCTGGAAATGGAGTTCCTAAGATAGCTTTAACTCCAACAATAAGTTTAGTGTCTCCAATATTTATTATTGCTGAACCCTCTGCTTTCTCTACAACATTTGTTTCGATTGTAATTTCTCGAAATCCATCAAATGTTCTTCCATCTATTCTTTTCTTTTGCTCAAGCAATGAAAGAATGTGGTCTTTTTCTATTTCACTAATTATGTATTTACCACCCATTTTATTCAACTTCTTTTTTATCATCTTTGCTAGGTTTCAGTTCCTCAGCCTCAGGTTTTTCTACTTTTAATACTGGTTTAGGAGCAACTTTTGGTTCCTCTTTTGGTTCCGCTTTTGGTTCCACTTTTGGTTCCGCTTTTGGTTCCACTTTTGGTTCCTCAGTTTTGGTTTTTTCAGGAATTTCTACTTCTGCACGAATATCAGTATATTTCTGCTTAAGGGCATTTCTTTGTATTTCATAAAGATCCTTAGCTCCCTTTATTGCAATGTTTAAACAATCCTCAAATTGTTTAACAGTAAAAACTCCATCCAGTTGAAGAAGAGAGATTTCATCAAGCACAGGACAGTATCCAAGTGGTAAGTCACCTGACCCCTTCTGGTCTTCAATATCAAACAAATCAAGAACAGCTTGATCATTGATTAAACCAGCTGCAACAGAAGCTATCAATCCCTTCATAGGAATTCCGGCATCAGCTAAAGCTACAGAAGCAGCTGTTAGACTTGCAGTTCTGGTTCCTCCATCAGCTTGCAATACTTGCAAGTATACATCAATTGTTGTTCTTGGATATTTTCCTGTTAGAACAACAGATGATAATGAATTACTGATAACCATGGAAATTTCTTTTTCTCTCCTTGAAGGAGCTGGA
>BPTK01000055.1 GCA_023705905.1 Candidatus Heimdallarchaeota archaeon | reverse complement strand
AACGGTATTAGAACTGTGGGGAGGAGAATATACAGCAGAAAAGATGCAAGAAGTAGTAGAGGATGAAACGGATGGTTATATGTTATTGAAACAATATGCAATAGAAATACTAGGAAAGATATACCATCCTCGATCAATAGAAGTATTAGAAAAAACACTGGAAAAAACATCAGTGTATGAAGAGAAAAGAGAGATAAACAGGGCGATAAGAAGATTGAGAAGAGTAGAACAGAAAGCTCAAGAATAAATTGAGGATTATTTAGTTTTGTTAGATTTATAAGGGAGGAAGGACAGTACAAGTTGACTGACTAACAGAAAAGAAACTGATTCGGAAATGAGATCTGTAAAAATGTTCAAAGTTCGAGATAAGATTTTACTTCAAGGATTTTTTGTTATCTTTCGCTTAAGTCAGAAAATCATAGGTGATTTTAGATGAATAACTGTATAAGAGGTGAAAGAAAAAATGGCGAAAGGCAGTAAAAGTTCAAGAAATCAGAGATCTAACTCCAAAAATCCTAATAATGCTTCAAATAAATCTTCCAAGGATAATAGATCAAATCAAATGAACCCAAATAATGAAGCATATGAATCCTCAAGAGAAGAGTAAATATGATTTCTTTCTTTTTTCTTTTATTAGCTCAATCTTACATGACTCGGTAAGAAACTATCAAAAGCTCGAAGAAGGTGTTCTTCCCTGAATTCTCTGATATGTTTGATTAAATCATTCTCTTTACCAGCTAAAATCTCTTGCCACTTCATTGGAGCATATCTTACCAAATTTGAAAGCATCCATGCACCAATAAATGCAGTAAGGGATTGGGCAACATAATTTCTTTGTGGATTAGTATGGTTATCTATAACCACATTTTCAATAGAGGGGCAGTATTCCTCATCAAAATAATATTCTAACAGATTTTCATAATGGAGTGGTTCATTTCTCTCAGTTCTTTGGTCAATGAAAAAAGCTTCTCTAACAGCAAGTGCGGAAAAAACGCCTAACGGCATAATTTTGGCATGAATGTATGCAGATACTTGGTCATCACCTTCAATTAGTGTTTGTGTTAATCCATGTAGAGTAAAAAACAACTTTTCTTCGACATCTAAGTCAAGAATTATGAAACCTTTGGCACATTGTAATAAGGCATAGTATTCAACAAGAGGAGCTGTATTTTCTGTCATAGAAAAAGATGTTTCTAGCATTTCTAAAGCTTGCTGGAAATAAACAGAAGCCTTTAGTGCTATTTCTTTTATGTCTTCCTCACTTTCAAATTTTCTTACCGTAATTGAATCTTTAGGAGAAATTGTTGATTCCAATTTTTTAATTTTCTGTTTGATTGTGGCATGATTCTTATTAATTCCAAAGAAGTAATCAAACTTCCTTTGATATCTAGGAACCTGATGGCTAAAGAACCGTTCTCCTTCATCTGAAAAATGTCTAATCTTAAGAAATTGTTCATGTTGATATTGAATTGAAGCAATTTTCAGTTTTTTAATGATAGAAGATTGAAGAGAAGAAGTCATAATATCACTAGTGAAATAATAATTATGTAAAGTTATTATATCTTTTGTAACATGGATAATCGAGTGCAGAGTAATTATTGTTTAACAGGAACGGTAAGTTCAGAATATTTGTTCTCAATAGAAATTTTTGTTACATAGATGAACATTCCAATTTCTGGAATTAGAAGGAAGAAAGAGATCCAATGACCATATACAAATCCTTGAACAAAGTGCAGGATTAAGAAAACAATAACAAAAGCAATAGGTATCCAAATTGCGCTAAACAAGTGATTGTTTTGTTGTAAATAATTTACTTTTTGTTTAAACTTCATGCTATCATTAAATCTTAAACAAATCAATATATAAACTAATAGAACCAATGAAGTTATATCCCTATTTTTTCTTTTTCAAATTCTTGAAGGACATCAGTGCATCTCTGCAAAAGTTGTTTATCATCAACAAGCAACAAAAGACTACTATGACTGAAATTAGCTATTTTTTCAAAAGCCCGTCTATCTTGAGAAGAGATAACAAAGAGATGAGAAAGTGAGAAGATATTTTAAAACCACAGACATGGGGAAAAAATTTTTGGAAATAATGTTGAAGGATTGGGAAGAAACTTTAACTGCAATCTCTGAAACTCAAGAGATGAATAAATGATTTCCAACATTGATTATTTTATAGTTTCAATAAGTAAATCATGATCATTTCTTTTTGAGAAGAGTGAATTTTTCTCGTTCTCTACAGAAAGCATTAGGACAGACGGTAGGTTTAGGTGGGAATTCTTCTTTATGAGAAATTTTGAATCTTTCATCACAGTTCCCACAAGAATAAGAAGAGACAAACTTGGAGGTACGTTTATCTTGAGAATTTATTGGGAGTTTCTCGTAGGACATGTGTCAAAGAACATATTGTATTTGATTGATATAAGCATTTCTAGATTTTGGTTAAAGATTGATCAATATAAGTGATTGAAAGGAATCAATCCTATATAAAAGTGAACAAAATTCTATCATGGTAATAATAAAAAGAATAACTTAATACCGAAACAGGATTATCATGAATGGTTAAAGACCAACTTTTCTCGTTCAAAATCATTAAGAATTTCAGAGCATCTAGTCAATAATGGTTTATCATCTACAAATTGCATAAGACTATTATTGCTATAATCAGCAATTTTCTCAAATCTGATTCTATCCCAGAAGCTATAATGAAAAGGTTGGAAAGAGTTCTATTATCCTTGTTTTCCTGAGAACCATAAGAAGGACGATATTTAGCTTTCAATTGTTTATCAAGGAACAATCCCTTTTCAATAAAGAGTAAGGGACTAAAATAGCAAAGTATTCTTGATTCAAATTCATACTCAATTGATTAGATATTGAAAAACCCTTCAATATCTTCTACCATCTTTAAATCGTTTATTAAATCAGAATTACTGGTGTTCAAATCATCTCCATTTAGAGTAGTTTCTCTATATCCTACACTTATCTTAAAATCAGAGATGTGTTCTTGAGGGATGTTTTCCAATCTTTTAATATTGAAATAATTTTCAAATTCTTAAATCAGAGATAATCAAGTCTATTTTCTTCAGACTTCATTTCTCATTATTCGGTGTGAGTTATACTTGTACTAATCTATACTTTCACAAAAAGAATCTCATGTTAATCCTAGTTTCTCTAATTCAGAGGAGTAACTTGATAACTACCATTTGATACTTCTAGGTCACTCGAACACATAGCCTACTTTTTTTAGTCAATTCTATATCTTTCTTTGGGATGAATAATCGAATTTTTGAAAAATTTCTTGTTGCTAATCCAGCTTTAAGGATAAGATTCAATACCATATGTGAATAATTAATTCTTGGTGTTTTTATGTTTTCTTGCAACGCAGAGAACTAAAAGCGAAGTGTTCCAAATAAGGAAACGATAATCCATGGCGAAGATACACTATTACAGAGAAGGAAAGCTAGTACTGGAAGAGAGTAAAGAGGAAGAGTATTCAGAATATAAACTGGATATTATATACATAGAATCGTTCAAGACGTTTTTGCAACAATAGAAGAAGTGCTATCTTTTATGCTCTCTGATAGTATATCTGCTTTTTCTATTCCTTAGAGATAAATTGTAGTCGAACTCTGATTTCGACTATTATAAGCAACAAAAATTTGTGATTTCAAGGTTAAAACTAAAGAAAATCTTGAATTTGCTAAAAACAACACACTGAAGTCGCATTTACCTTTCGACAAAAAGAATCCCTTATAAAACTGTCTGTTGACCTCTATCAAAATTCCAATGAATTGTCTTGCATAAGCTGATAAAGTTTCCATTTATCTTCTTTGGGCTTTTAAATAAATTGTGTCAAAAGCTAGTGAACTTTTACCACTTCCAGAGATACCTGATATAACAACTAGCTTATCATGCGGAATCTCCACTGAAACATTCCTTACATTGTTCTCTTGTGCACCCACAACTTTTATCGAATCTTTCACCACAGCAGACCTTGATGACCACTATTTTTTCGCTATTTAAATATGGAGATTTACTAATAATTAGTAAAGGAAAATAAATACAATTTCTCATCCTTATTCTTCTTTGCATAAAAGATTATGATGTTTTAATATATCTTATCCGATTGTAGGTGAATAGACTTGTTGAGATTAAAACATTTCCAAATTAAAAGAGGGGTCTCCAAATAATACTTATAATCTTGAATTTTTAATATAAAGCAAACTGTAGATTGCAGAAAAAAATATATAAATGTATTGAGAGATTAATATTTAGTGAGGTAATGCAGAAGAATCTGAGAATGGCTATCACAATTATGATTTTGATAGGTATAAGTCTTGCGATTGTTTTGCCAATATATTACCTAGTTATAGTACAACCAGAAAAACCATTTACTGATAAATATCTATATCCCAATGCATTATGGAATGCAAGTATACTATCTGATATGTATGTAGAAAATGATGACAAGATTCATTTCTGCTTCTCTAATACTATAACTGATTTCGGAGACGACATAGACTTGATCTATACTAGATTAAATCTCAAGGAAGACACCATAGCTTTCATTCCAAGATACAATTCAATAATGTTAATTACTTTTCTAGATATAAGAATAGGATTAGACCCACAAGACAATCCTTTCATTTATAGTTATACAAAGGATGGATTTGGATCCTATAAGGGGGAGGTTTTAACTGTAATTAATAATACCTGGGAGGAATATCCAGCTCTAGTAAATGTTCCCTATAATTGTAGCTTAGGGGTAAGAGAATACGTTTATAACTGGCATTTTTTGGATACAGGTGATGTTATGTTAGCATTCATCTCTCGACAACTATTCCAAGTAAATGGAAGTACCACCCTAGTTCAAACACCGGTTATATACAATGGTACAGAAAACAACGGAATATTCATGCATACTGTTTTTCCTGAAATCGTTGAGGATTTTTCGGTAACTCCTGGGGATTTCAAAGTTGTGAATTCTACTATAGCTTTGTTATGGGGAAACTATATAAATGAAATAAATATGCATCCTTATTTAGCTATAAATTGGCCAGAAAATGGTTGGGAGCTTTATAAATTGGGAATTGGTAATCCTCTCCAATATCCTATTGCTATAATCCCTTCTGATAATACATTTAATGCATTTTATTATGAAAGTGGACATTCAAATAATATCAGTCGACTTTATCTAACACGAGTTTTCAACTCTACTTACTCTACTACTCAAGAGATAGCAAGTTTTTACGGCAACCTAATTTTTCATGATGATGCTATTTGCATTCTTAAAGATAATACTTTCCTTTTAGTGTATACACGAAGAACCTTTCTGAATAATGACCCTCAAACTGACCTCTACTTGGGAAAATATGATGGAGAGAAATTTGAGGAAATTAGATTAACACATACATTGAATCACTCTGAATTTTATGCTCACTGTGATATAAGTGAGAACTATTTCCATTATGCGTGGTCTAGTTTCAATGATGAAGCTAAAACTGATCTCACTTGGGGACCTAGTTCGATTTACTATAATCATATTCTAATATCTGAAATAGATTCTTTTATTATTAACGAATCTAATCTTCGTTTTACTCCTGATTTGAATTCTAAATTTCAGAAGAAATACAGCACCATTTCAATCTCTTTAATTGTATTGGTTCTCTCTACAAAGAATTCAGAAAAAATCTTCTTAAATTCCTATAATACAAAAACAAGAAGTGAATAATTCGGTTATACATAGTATAAAGTAGGAAAGAACAAAATTTACACAATTATTAATATAATTGTGTCATGATTCCCGCTCGATATAAGATATATATTAAAATATACAGTAGTAAAATAAAGTAGATATAGCCAACGAATATGAACAACAATCGCTTCCAGTGTCTTATTTCTTGGGAATACCAAAGCTTCTTATTTCTGGTAAAAATCCTTGGAAAGAATGCTCCTGTTTCTGAGCGATATTGAGTGTATTTCTCACCAAATCTTTTTGTTAATTTCCATTCTTCATATTATGTCCATAGTATCAAGATCAAAGAAAAGAGTGACCAAGAAAGAACCTCTCCTACTCTAATTCCTAAGTCTGTTGTCTAAGGAACAAAATAGAGACAGTAAAAGAGTTTCCCATGTCAATAATATTAGTAATATGTGGAGGTTTTATGGCAATCTTAATGTTTCTGGTAATGATGATACAGATGATAAATGAATTGTAAAGCTGTTTTTCATTCCAGTGATTGAAGTTCGTGTTCAGGCAAGAGAGTTTAAATTTCTGCTATCTTATATGCTAGAAGTTTTCCCTTTTCTTGTAAAAAAAGAGCTTTCACACCATATTCATGTTCTTGTTGATCTGATATTAACTTAGAAATTCTTAACTTATCTATTGTATTATACGTTGCTGTAAGTCCCCCTTTCACAGAATTAAGAACAGATGTTAGATTTGAGTTATCTTCTTTTTCAAGAAGATAAAGAATTATTTCCATGGCTGTTTTCTGTTCTAGTGGAAGGAGAACATAACTCATATGTTATTGTGTTATGTATTGTAAATATAAAGATTATTTATTAATTAAATAAATGTAGGATTTTTTCATTATAAAACGGATAAAAAATATACTAAGTATATATACGAATTTAAAAATTAGATGGTGAACTAAAAGCATTAGTTGTCATTAATCAAACTATTTAGCGGATTGGAGAAAAATGATAGATAATTACGAAGTATCAACAGAACTGGTTGATTTTAGTAAACTCCCTTTGAGTTTCTTCGCAAAAGTGGATAGAGAGTATTCAATTGCAGAACCTTATTGAACCTCTCCTTAGAAGAATCAAAAAAAGAGAAAAAGTTAAAGGGGGAGTGGAGTATTTGCGGCTATTATATTGTAGTAAGTATTCCATGTTGACCAAATTGAATCTTCACTTCCATATTCATAGTTATGTGCTCTCCAGAGATAATTCGTATATTCTACCCAAGCAGAACCATCACTTGAAATAATTTCATATACCCAACCAACAGAAATTACACGACTGTGGTCATATCTTACATAAGCTTCGATTTGATTGAAGTTCCAGACCATTTTGCTATCTGTTATATAGTTGCCGAACTCTTCCCAGCCCCACCAGCCCCAAGATGTTGGTAGTTCTGAATCTACAAATGTCTCGTCTGCACAACATACTATCCATCCTTCAGTAGAACCCAGATAAACTTCTGCAAACACATGAGTATCATCTTCCAGAAAATAAAATACACCATTGAGGTAATTATATAATTCTGCTTCGATTTGGATAGATCTCGAGGGTATC
Organism: Candidatus Heimdallarchaeota archaeon; assembly: GCA_023705905.1. GTDB lineage: Archaea > Asgardarchaeota > Heimdallarchaeia > Heimdallarchaeales > Heimdallarchaeaceae > UBA460. Next base: position 13,549 of record BPTK01000055.1, on the reverse strand, counting down.
CCTATTGAACGTAGTAATCCCGATAGCCCAATAGATGCAGAATAACATTTACCATAATAAGGCGTATTTCCATCTGTTCCATCAATTAACGCATAATCTTGTCTGATATACCCATCGCCTTCAGGGTCATTATAAATCTGCCGAAAACGCTGTTTCAATCCGTTCCACACGCCAATAGCTGCTTCAGTAGGATTAAGATTTGATAGAGTACCATAATATTCTTGGATAAAATTACATGCTGTTGTATATAATGTTGTCATTGAGGGATGTCTTCCCCAATCAGTACCTAAGTTGTTAGGGGAATAATTTGGTTCGGGATCTACTATACTATATCGCGTTCGAGTTGTTCTAAATACTGTTTCAGTTTCAGGATAATTACCCGTTTCTTTTGCTACAGCTTTGACCTCGTGATCACCTAGTGAATTAATTGTGATAGATTTGGTCAATATCCGTATATAATCCCCCTGGGCAATTCTAACACCGTCCAAATAGATTTTTATGAATAAAACATATTTGTTTGCTATTGCTTCAACTTGAAATGATTGACCAATTGAAGCCGATGGAGGTGACCAAAAAGATAACGTTAAATCAAGAGGGGGCGGAGTAGGTTCACCACCTGCACCTCCAGGATCAAGATCGAAAGCTGTTCCCATGAAAGAGAACAGTATTATGGCTATTAGTAACATAACTGCTGGAATTACAGCTTTTGTTTTTTTTATCATGATTTCATTTTCACCTATTTTTTTCAATGTGTTTTACAGAACATTCGTAAAACAAGCTACTAGTTAACATATAAGTATTTAAATTTTGATTGCCCTTTTGAATAATAATGCAAAAAATATCCACAAAAACTTATGTGCATTAACTTTGGTTTCTTCGTTCATGCTTCACCCTACCCCTTCTACTAACATTTCCCCTATCGCTGTTTCTATCATCTGAAAAAAACTCAATACTTCCAAAACTTTTCCCTTGAGAGGTTCTCGTGAGTTGAGCACTTTCTATCTTGTTGTTATACAGAGAAATTGGAAAGAGATTCTTGAATACAAACTATGGTCTTTAATCATTCAATCTATGATGTTCAAAGGTGGTAATGATCCTAAAGCAGCTTTTACTTATACTGACGAAACTGTTGGTGTTCCCCATAAATTGCTAAAGGAATTTGTTAAACAGTCTCAAGTTGGTCTAATTGCTTTTAGTTCTTTGACTGGTAACTCACATTTTAGAGATATCGCCATGCATTTTGAGGAAGCACTAAAAGCAGAATATGGAATCACTTCTTTTGAATAAGATTCTTTGTTACAAAAATTGGTTCTTCTGAATTGTATATGATTTATTTATTATTACAAGACTGTTATATTATTTCCACTATCGAGACTTTTTCTCTTGTTGCCATGATTTCTTCATCAATACCTGTATATGATACTGGAAGGTAATAACCTGCAAAATCTGTCATTCTTGCTCCAGCTTCTTCATGGACTTTCCACATTGGAGTTTTTGTTGATGCCATAATAATAAACCTACTAATTTTCTTTTAGTATCTGGAATCGAATTTTTCTTTGTAAATAAAAATGTTATCTATTGTATATAGAAAGAGGAATAATATTCAAACAATAGAACCAATACTGAGGAACTTTCAAAACCAAACAAAAAAAATCAAAAAAAACTTACAAAACACTTTTCAGCGCTGTAAGAAGTCTTTTAACATTTTTCGGTTGGGCAGTATGTCCCATTAACCCTATTCTCCATATTTTGCCTGCTAATGGTCCTAAACCCCCACCAATTTCAATTCTATGTTCCCACCGCAGTTTCTTTCTAACTTCCGCTTCGTCTATACCTTCGGGAATGGTTACTGCATTAAGCATTGGAAGACGATACTTACCTTCAACATACATTTTCAAGCCTAGTTCTTCCAACCCTTCTTTTAATTTATTATGACATTCTGCATGCCGTTGAAATACTTTCTCCGCTCCTTCCTCAAAGAAAAGTAAGAGTGCTTGATATAATGCATACAACATGTTTATTGGTGCTGTGTGATGATATGCTCGCTTGTGATCTTTTTGCCAATATTCTCCAACCAAGCTCATGTCTAAATACCAATTTGGAACTTTGGCCTTCCTATTTTTAATCTTTGATAAAGCCTTTTCTGAAAAACTGACAGGGGCTAAACCAGGTGGCACTGATAAACATTTTTGAGTCCCACTGTACAAAGCATCAATCCCCCATTCGTCAACTTTCACTTCAATTCCTCCGAGGCTTGTAACAGCATCCACCAAAAATAAACTCTCTGTGTCTTTAATTATATGTGATATTTCCTCGACTGGGTTTTTTACTCCAGTAGAGGTTTCCGCATGGACCAATGCAATGAGATCATAGGAATTACCTGCTAGTTTTTCTTTTACTTGTTCTGGAATTATAGGTGTCCCCCATTCAAATTCCATGACATCCACATCTGCACCTAAACGTGAAGCTACTTCGTGCATACGTTTTCCAAAAACACCGTTTATCAAGACTAAGACTTTATCTTCAGGTTCAATCAGATTAACAAAACAGGTTTCCATCCCAGCTGAGCCTGTTCCTGATACTGGAATTGTCAATCTGTTGTTGGTATTCAGTAATTTCTGTAGTAATACTTGAATCTCATCCATTATCTTAACGAAATGAGGATCAAGGTGACCCAAAGTGAAACGATTGAGGGCTTTATACACGTCAGGGTGGACACAAGAGGGTCCAGGTCCCATTAGCAAGATTTCGTCAATATCATCTAACAAATTTGTCATGGTTTTTCACACTTCTTAAGTATTATATACCATCTGACAATAAATTGAAGCTATTAAAAAACTATATGTGAATCTATTTGAATAATATTCAAATTATTAAAACATTATAAGTGTCTAAACTTTAGGTTCTTCTGAAACAGTATGATTTCTATTCAACATCTCTACAGTATAGTTGAAGAAGATAGAAAGAAGCTCTTTGGATTCTTTAAAAAAATAGACAAAAAGCATTTTCATGATTCGATTATTGAAAACGTTTGGAGTCCAGAATTAATCTTCAGACATCTTCTTATGAATATTTCTTGGATGATTACGAAACTTCCTGGTGGTTCTGTAGAACCTTCTAAACATGCTATTGATCTTGAAGAAGATGCTAATGATCGAGTTAGTTTGGATGAGATTATAGTTGAGTTTGATACTATCTCCCCTATTCTTAGTGAACAATTATCTTTACTTACACTTGAGCAAGAAGAGGAGGATATTGAAATGTGGAAAGGTAAAATGCAAAGAAGGATCTATTTAGTTAGATTAATCAATCACGAACACAGACATATTGGACAGATACAATGGTTACTTAAACGTTCCACTGGTTGGACTGATGATGAGATATATGGATAGTTATTGATGTTCCGCTTCTATAGATTTTGCTGGTTAAAAAGCCCGTAATACTTATTAGGCCGGAATATGAAGATGTATAATAGACCAAAAATGAAAATTTACTCCAAACGAATTTTAACTTTCATTCTATTGATAAGTACTTTTCTTTCAATGTTATCCTTACATTTCACTACCCAATCAAGTGTTCAAGCTGAAATTGATTGTCCCCCTTGCTTAATAAATCAAGCTCCTCCAGTTACTGAACCAAACCCTGAAGTTCAAAGTGCTTGGATTCTTCTTGGTGGAGATACGAAGGAACATGACGATATGGCATCTATTCAAAGCGGAGTCAATATAATTTACGAAACTTTAAGGGGGGCTGGGTTTACTTCTGAACAACTATACTATCTGGGTCCTGAAGTTGGACCAAGTCAACCTTACGTAAATACTTCTTCAACTAAAATTAATCTTCAATATGCAATTGAAACATGGGCACCACAACATGTTAGCTCAACCCAAAGTTTAGGAATTGCACTCTTATCTCATGGTGATGTAAATGCTATTGCTGTGATGGTAGATGATTCTTTACGGGATTATGATTTGAATTCATATTTGAACAATTTTGAAGCTACAACTGGATGCAAGAGAATAATTGTTGTAATTGAAGCATGCCATTCTGGATCGTTTATTGATAAATTGAGCAAAGATAATAGAATTATAGTAACATCTACTGCTACTTACTTTGGAGCAGCTTTTAATGTTGATAGAACCACTGGGGCATTTTCAGAATCCTTTTGGTCATCAATTGCACATTGTGCGACGATTGGAAAAGCATTTGAAGGGGCTGTTGACCACATCAGGAATCTTGGCAAAAACCAAGTACCACAACTTGATGACAATCATGATGGAGTTGGGACCACTCCGTATCCTAATGATTACTTACCTACGGGTGGAGAAGGATATGATGCATTAAATGTGAAGATTTGGGCTAAACCGAGAGTATGTACTCCTAAAATAAAAATAGAAATGGTTCCTTTGCCTATTTACGAAATTTGGGATCTTTTTACAAGTGTTGTAAATATTGACGTAGAGATTGAAAGTTCTACAGGAATTAGCAAGGTTTATGCAAGATTTGTACCTTCAGACTGGGAACCCCATGATCCACTGGATGGATATATGTATCCAATTAATGATGCAGCAATAAAAATGGTTGAATTAGAAGATCCTTTAATGAATGGTATTTATTCTGGTGATGCAGCCTTTGATGGTCTTGCTCTTGGCGATTCATTTATGGTTAATATTTTAGCATACGATGCAGATGGAATGGTGGCAGATATTGTTTCAACCTCTCTTTCATTCAATGCAGATGGAGAGACTCCTCCAGATACAGAACCTCCATCGATCTATATAACTAGACCCGACTCAGAAGATGATCTTTCAGATGTAGTTGAAATAACTGCAAAAGGTGAAGACAACCAAGAATTGGAAAACATTGAACTCTACATAGACGGAGTTTTAGTCGATGAAATTTCAATGCCTGATTACTATCCTTATCCTGAACTTAGCTACATGTGCAATACGAGTCTATACGAAAATGGAGAGTACAATATTACTGCTGTGGCAATAGATCAGGAAGGATTAACAAACCAAACTTCAATATTAGTAACATTTGATAACGGGGATAACAATCTAATTTACTATGTTGCAATAATTGGAGGAGGAATTATAGTTATATTGACATATATAGTAATAAGATCAAATAAAAATAAGAAAAGAAAAACCAGTAAAAGAAAAGGCAAGAAAAAGAAGAAATAAGATTTTGTCCAAATTGAATTTCTTCATTTGCTAATCTCTTTTGATTTTTTATGAGCGATTATTGAGATAAACTCGTAAACAATGTTTGCAGCTAAAAGAGCAGTAATTTCTGCGGGATCAAAGGATGGTAAAACCTCGACAACATCAAATCCAACGTAATTTAGGTCTTTTAATTCCCTTATTAGATCCAACGCTTCAGCACTGGTAAATCCTCCAACTTCTGGAGTTCCTGTCCCTGGTGCGTATGCTGGGTCAATAAAATCTATGTCAAATGTAAAAAAGACTTTTGCATCTCCTACTCTATTTTTTATTCTTTTTACTAGCTCTTCTAGACCTATTTTTCTTATTTCGTTAGTTGTTATTACTTCAAAACCTAATTCTTTTGGTATTTTTAGGTGTTTATCGGAATAGATTGAACCTCTCATTCCAACCTGTATTGATTTATCAACTTTAAGTAATTCTTCTTCTACTGCTCTCTTGAATGGAGTTCCATGATTATATGGTTTCCCAAAATACTCGTCAATTGTGTCGCTATGAGCATCAAAATGAACTAATGCTACTGGACCATGTTTCTTTTTGATTGCACGTAACTCTGGCAAAGTTATCGCATGATCACCTCCCAATAAAATGGGGATAATATCAGTTTCTAAGATAGATGAAAGTTCTTTTTCGATTTTCTCGTATCCATCTTCAATATAACCTGGCACAACAGGTAGATCACCGTAATCAATTCCAGATATATAATCAAATGGACTTATGTTTAAATCTGGGTTATGCCCTCTCAACAAGGCTGATATCTTTCTTATCGCTGCAGGACCTTCTCTTTGCCCTGTTCTAAATGACGCACCTGCATCTGAAGGGACACCAATTATTGCAAAATCTACCTCTTCAGTCGTTTTTATGTGTGGTAATCGCATGAACGTTTTAATTCCTGAAAACCTAGGTGACTTAATAGGGTCTGCTGGGACATATTTTTTCATTTATAATCTCCTCTTATTTCTAATGTATTAATATCTATAATTGAATCTTTTGCTTTTTCCACCATGACTATCGATGAATATTTTCTCGCCATCGGGTCCATCAACAAAATTAATATTTTGTCCTGGGGAGCCAAAGGGATATTCCTTTGAAAGTGTGAATTTATGCCCTTCTTCATGTTTGTAGATCTGAAATATTTCAATTGGATTGTCAGCAGCAGGACTTACAGCAATGAATTTGTGACCAATTTGGCTAAATAGTGTTACTCCCCAATCCCCTGCAAAGAAACCGATAATGTCTTTGAAATCTGGAACCGTTTCATTAGGCTTTGCTTCCAACTCTTTTTTCTTTTTCTCTAACTGACCTAATATATTTTTTATGCCATTGAACAATGTTAGAGCTGGACCATCAACTGCATTGGTGAGTACAACAACGATTATTTTTTGTTCTTGAATTAATCCTGATCTGGTAATAAATCCAGGATAGCCTCCACCATGTCCTACAATTTTAACTTCAGGTAGAGCTGTAATACTAAATCCTAATCCCCAATCTGCTGTTTTAGCCTTAAATTGTATCCTTTGCATTTCACGTTTGATGTAATCAGGAAACAAGATATCATTTCCGAATATATGAACCCTATAGAATTTAATGAGGTCTTCAACGGTACTACTCAAACCTGTTGCTGAGTGCATTATGTTAGCAGTTACGTGCTCAAAAACCTCTCTTTCTTCTTTAGGGAGTTTTCTTTTGTGACCTGTAGCATGATTTACGAGATTTGTTTCGTTAACGTCTAAAACGGTATTTTTCATGTCTAAGGGATCGAGGATTTCTTTCTGAATATAGTCGAAGTAACTTAGTCCAGAAACTACTTCAATGATTTGCCCCAGGAGCGTATAGCCAAAATTAGAATATTTCAGTATCTCACTAGTCTCAAAAAAACTAATCCCCTCTGCTACTTGAGCTTTGATTTCTTCAATTCCTGGAAACTTGTAATTATACCAATGAGCGGTATTACCGTCTCTAGACATACCACTAGAGTGAGTAAGCAAATGACGAATGCGAACCTGTTCCATATTCTTATCCTTTTCAGAGGTAAACCAAGGAATGTATTTTGATATTTTATCATCGATTGATAATTTTTCTTCATGATAAAGTTTCATGATGGCTGTTGCTGTAAACAATTTAGAATGGGAAGCTATACGGAATAAATGTTGATCTGTTAATTTTGCTTTATCCTTTATATTAGCATAACCATATTCTTTTTTGAAAATAATCTCATCTTCAACGAAAATACCTACAGCAACGCCTGGAATTTCTTTTATGTAGGTTTGATAATCAAGCCAATTATCAATAAGATGAAGGGTTTGCTTAAGCATGATTTTTTTAGACATACTTGAACAATGTGGTAGGAATTAAAAACAATTACGTTTCTTCAGAACAAAATTCCCAAATCGTGAAAAGAGAGTACATTTGCTATAGGACGAATTTCGAACAAATAAGTTTGGAATTTCAATATGTAGAAAAATAGAATAGAAGAGCTTTCGCTCCAATGTTATCTCTTTCTTAACAATCTTCTGGCTACCATTTCTAATGCTTGAGTAACTGGATAGATTGTTTCATTAATCGCTGGAGCATAGCAAAGATCAGCTTCTAAGAGTTGCTTATATGTCATATTTGCTTGAATCGCTACCGATATTATATTCAAATTGTCTGTGACAAGATTGTAACCAATACCTTGTGCACCAATTATTTTTCCAGTTTCTTTAACTACTAAGACTTTGAAATAAATTTCTCTTGCTCCTGGCATATAGTGAGGCATATCAGTTGTTTTAATTTTAACCGCTAACACATTCCCTTCACCATATTTTTCTTCAGCTGTGACAATATTGTATCCTACAGAACCTACATGCAAATCCGCGAATGGAACAATGAAATTATTTAAAGTTCCTGGGAACTCTAATTCACCCGGTTTAGCTATTGTATAAGCTGCTATTCTTCCCATATGAACAGCGCATGTAGCCAACATTGATGAGAGAGGGTCGCCTCTGACTAAATCTACTGTTTCTGTACAATCTCCAACACCTATGATGTCTGGATCAGAAGTTTGTAGAAACTTATCAACTTTCAAACCCCCAGTTATACCGATTTCCAATCCCGCTTCCTTAGCTAGAGCATTTTCTGCTTTGACTCCAGCTGCTGAAAACACAAAATCTGTATCCATTTCTTCATCATTTGTTGTGATCACTTTATATGCCATTCCGTTTTCATCTAGAATGACTTCTTTAACGTTTTCACCAACTTTTATTGTAAGATTTTCTGGAAATTTATCAGACAAAAGATTAACAATAAGCTTACTATAATCTGGATCGAAAGATTGTCTAAGGACTCTGGACCTAACAAAAATGGTGACATTTAATCCTCTTTCAGCAAATTCACATCCAACTTCTAGAGCAATTGCAGAAGCACCTATAACGACAACTTTCTTAGCTTTTTCAGCAGCTAAACGTATTTCTTCTGCTTCTTCTAGCCATTTGAGTGAAAAGACATTTTTACCTTCTTTTACTCCTGGGATAGGAGGATTAGTATTATACGAACCTGTAGCAAGAATTATCTTATCGTATTCTAATTCAAATCTTTCATCAGTATTTAGATTTCTAACTTGAATATTTTTTGCTGTGCGGTCGATTTTTTCTACTAAATGCCTATGTAAATGTTTAATTTTCATTTTTTCGTAAGGGATGTCCTCTTTTATTGCATCCGCGTTACCTAAATCTTGGAATTTACCTCCAATGACGTATGGAGTTGCACATGGATGATATAAATCAAAGTCCTTTGTGTCTATATTGGTGATTTCTGCAGTTCTGTCCCAAATTCTAAGAGTACCTGAAGCAGTCATACCACCAGGACCATGACCTATGATTATAACTTTCATGGACGAAGAAAAAGAATATCGATTTATTAAAGTTGCTAAAGCAATAGAAGATAGATTCTTACGCTTTCATTTTTCTAAGAAGATGACAGTTTGATTTTTTTGTTATTTTGATAAAAAATATATTCAAAAACCAAAAAGCAGTTCTTTTTTTCTTTTTCACAAGGAATTTCTTATATAAGCTTTAATTTAAATAGCAAATAGTAAATAAATAAATAAATAAATAAACAAATAACCTTTCGAGTGATAAATTATGGAAAGAAAATTAATTATTATGATTAGTGGGGCAGCATTAATTGTTCTTGCAACTACAATCCCTCTTGTAATAATATTTACTGGAGAAACTGACCCACCAACTGTAACTAATATAACACCCATTTCATATGCAATAGTTTCAGGTGTAACTGAAATTTCAATTGTCGCTACAGATCTTGGTGAAAACCCCTCGGGTATGGGTTCATACAAACTCTACGTTGATGACACTCTTGTCTCGAAAGAAAGCACCTATGATTGGGATACTACTCAATACGAAGATGGATCTGTGCATACAATCAGTTTTGAAGCTTACGATAAAAAAAGAAATGTAGCTGAAAGAAAAATTATTGTTACTGTAGATAATACAATTGATCCTGCTCCAACCGATGTTTTCAAGGTTCTTAACTATAATATCTGGGAGAGTGGACAAGAGGATGAATATCTGGATGTTATTATTGAAGAAAATCCTGATATAGCTGTACTAATTGAAACTGGGGGCCTTGATGATGGTGATAATCGTCAACTATACGAAATTTGTAATAGAGTTGGTGGTTATTATTATGAACTAGCACCGTTTGAAGGTAGAACAGATCAACTTGGTGCTACAAGTTTTGCTACAACTAATGGTGAAGGAATCATAAGTCGTTATCCAATATTAGACTTCCTCCAAATAGATACGTGGAGAACAGATGCAGGACCAAGCGTTACCTTGTACCGTGATTTCTTTGATGCTGTTTTAGATATCAATGGAGTAGTAACTCATATTATTGGATATCATGGAAAATGTTGCTCACCCACTATTGTTACTAATACCACTGAAATAAGAGAGACTGAAGCAGAAGTAATGATTAATTATGTAGACGATTTAGGTGATGTTCCTGTTATGGTTATGGGTGATTTTAACTCTCACTCTCCGGCAGATGTTGGAGATTTAGCACCTATGGGGTGGCTCGGTGATGGACCATTAAGAATGTGGCTTCACCCAGAGGATCCAAGTTATGGTCATCTTTCTCCTAAAGTACACAACTTTACTGATACTTATAGGGAATTATATCCTACCGAACTAGGATTTACTTTTGGCTATTGGGAACCTCAATACTGGGGTAGAATAGATTACATCTTAGTTAACGAGTTTTGGGCTGATCGGATGATTAATGCAACTGTTGGAGACACTCCTTCTGCAAATCTTGGTTCTGATCACTATTCCCTTGATGTCTTTTTCTCCTTAGATGAAGAATATTCGTACTTTAACAGCTCAGCTATGGACGTAACAAAGAACCACGTTCTCATTCTGAGAAAAAATGTAGCTGATTGGGAAATCAATGAACAAGTAGAAAGTATAATTGCTTTTAATGAAGAAATGATCGCTTTGTTTGAGAAAAACTAAGCTCAATTTTTTTATCCTTTTTCTTTTTTCTTTACCAATTAACTTCGTTTCCTTGCCAATCCAGGAATTTTCCAGTATCAGCAATTGACAGTGAATCTATCACACTGATTATACTTGTTATAGAACTATCTAGTTCTAATGGAGCATTTTCTCCTCCCATATCTGTTTTTACCCAACCAGGGTGAATCGCAACAACTGTAATTTTCCTCTCTTTCAATTCATTTGAAAGCGTTTTTGTCATCATGTTTAAAGCTGATTTACTAGAACTATAGGCATACCCTCCACTTCTTGTTCTATTACTTATACTACCGCTCATAGAAGAAATATTAACAATTACAGATTCATTTGCTTCTTTTAACAATGGTAAGAACCTTTCTGAAATCAGTATAGGTGAGACAGTATTTACTAAAAATACTTTACTAAAATCTTCTTTGTAGAGTTCTCCAAAAGCAACACTCTCTTTTTCATCTCCTGATATAATCCCAGCGTTATTAATTAGAAGATTGATTTTTATTGATTTATCTGATAATTTTTGATAGAGATTCACTCTTGACTTCTCACTTGTTACATCTAATTGCTCAATTTCGAGACATTCTCCAAATTCTTTCTGCAACCTCTCTAACTCTTCTGTTTTGTCTGGCTGACGGCATGTAGCTATGACATTATCTCCTCTTTCCAAATATTGTTTTGTAAATTCTAACCCCAACCCTCTACTTGCACCAGTAATTAATATTCTAGTCATAGAGTAACTAAGATTACATGAAATTAAAATATTCCTAGAAAACATCATTCAAGAATTCAATCCAAAGAGTAAACTTTTTGATAACCTTATTTTTTCTCTTTTTAAGAATAAACTTGGTGATTTTATGAATTATAGAAATAGAATGGAAGAAATAATGGCTGGTAAACACAGATTAGCGGAAGAAGACAGATTGAAATATAGATATAAGCCTGATGAAATTCCTTCTCTTCCTGAGGGCGAAGATGCTCTAATCCCTCATACAAAAGCTGGATGGGAAACTGAAGCTATCATTCGTGCAATGATTTCAAATCTACATAATGGTAGAGATTGGGAATCACTTTATATTTACGGGGGATCGGGTAAAGTAGCTAGAGATTGGGAATCTTTTTTTGAAACAATCAATCTATTGAAAAACCTAGAACCTACTGAAACATTATTCTTGCAGTCAGGAACTCCATATGGTAAAATGCAAACCACTCGTTGGGCACCTAGGTGTGTCATAACAAATAGTGTTATTGTTCCACATTGGACACCGAATTTTGAGGAATTTGTTGGGGCAGGGTTGACAGTTTATGGACAGATGACAGCTGGTTCATTCATCTTTATAGGCCTACAAGGAATTATTCAAGGAACTTATGAAACAATAGCTGCTGCAATTAAAACTGCAGAGAAAAAATCAAAATATCAACAGCTTTCAGAATTTGAGAAAAAGCTAACTGTTAGCGCTGGACTAGGTTTAATGAGTGGAGCTCAACCTCTTTCGTTTAAAATGTGCGGAAAAATTTCTATAATTGCAGAAGTTAACCCAAATCTAATTGATAGAATGTACAATACAGGGAGAGGACAAGGTGTTCCCTATTTGGACTTCAAAACTGAATCCATAGAGGAAGCAATTGCAATTGCTAGAGAAGCTGCTGCAAAAGATGAAACAGTTTCAATAGGCGTTCTCTGCAACGCTACAGAATTGTTACAATATCTGATAGATAATGACATCACACCTCTAATCCTGACAGATCAAACATCTGCCCATGATTTGCTTAATGGATATTATCCAGCTGGAATCACATATGATGAAGCAGATATATTAAGAGTGGAAAGTCCAGAAGAATATTTGGAGCGATCACGCAAAACAGTTGTCAAACATGTGAATTTAATGATTAAACTTCATAGGAATGGTTCGGAAACTTTTGATTATGGCAACAATATTAGGCAACAAGCGTTTGAACTTGGAGTTAAGGATGCTTTTGATTATGGAGGATTTGTTCTAGAGTATGTGCGACCTCTTTTCTGCGAAGGAAAAGGCCCATTCCGCTGGATGGCTTTGAGCAATGATCCTGAGGATATAAGAATAACTGATAAGTACGCCAAGAAACTCTTCTATGATGATCCACAATTAATAAATTGGCTTGATTTAGCGGATAAATACATACCTTTTGAGAAAGGTCTGCCTGCTAGAGTGTTTTGGGCTGGTTTTATTGGTCGAGCAGCTTTTGGAATGTTAATGAACAAACTTGTTGCAGATGGTGTACTGAAAGCTCCCGTTGTAATCGGAAGAGATCATCTTGATGGGGGGAGCGTAGCATCACCCAATCGCGAAACTGAAGGAATGAAAGATGGTAGTGATGCAATTGGTGATTATTCCGTAATCAATCTCCTAGGGAATGCTTTGAGTGGTGCAACATGGGTTTCTTATCATGGTGGAGGTGGAGTGGGCGTTGGTTATTCACTTCATTCAGGCCAGGTTATTCTTGCGGATGGGACACAGCTTTCTCAAGAAAAGCTCTTCCGTGTTCTTACATGGGATCCATTAAGTGCTATTTTACGACATGCAGCTGCTGGATATGAGAAAGCTATTGAAATGGGTGAAAAACACAACCTTGTTATCCCTAGAAAGAATAGTACTAAAGAATTTGATTACAAGAAGTTGTATCAACACATAATTGCTCTTGTGAAGGAAAGAACAGATGTCGATCTGTACGAACCACTTGAAAAATTAGACTTGGAACTGAATTGAATTCTCTTTCTTTTTCTATTTACTTTCAGAAGATTTTAATTTAAGTATAAACTGATAA
>BPTK01000054.1 GCA_023705905.1 Candidatus Heimdallarchaeota archaeon | reverse complement strand
ATTTTATCTAAGAAGATTGCAGCAGGATCATAATATGTTCTCATCGACCTACCAACAGGGAAAGGAGCAAAAGTTGTCCACAGAGAAAATGCCCATGAATTGGGCGGATTATTCACAACAATTGGATATTCACTAAAACTCAAACTCGATTGTATTATAAGTCCCGGAGATAGACCGATCGGTAGCATGATTGGACCAGCATTAGAAGCAAGAGATGTTCTGCAAATATTAACTGACCAAACTGGTAGTAATGATCTTATGAGAAAAGCTTTGTCCTTGTCTGGAATTATTTTAGAAGCTCAAAATTGGTGCCCAAGAGGCTACGGTTTTGAATATGCTGAAGAAATTCTAAGAAGTGGAAAAGCTCTTACTAAATTTAGAGAAATCGTTGGAGCTCAAGGTGGAAATGAGAATATCAAAGTAGAGGATCTTCCCATTGCTAACTATGTTGAAGCAATATATGCCAAAGAAGATGGAGTTGTATATGGTGTTGAGAGTGCAGCAATATCAACCATAGCAAGACAAGCTGGAGCTCCAAGTGACAAAACTGCTGGAGTTCATCTTAAAGTGAAAAGAGGAGACAAATACAAAGTAGGTGATATTCTTTTTGAAATCCATTCATCATCAGAAGGATTACTAACTTCAGCACTAAAACTAGCAGCTTCAGATTTTCAACCAATAGATACTGAAAAAATGATACTTGAAGTGATACGTGGTCCAAAGGAGTTATAGAAATCAAAATGGATAATCCCAGTGATATAACATGCAGTTACAAAATTTGTGGAAAATCACTGAGATTGTCTACAGATGTTTTATTTGAACTTATCAAAAAAAGTCAAAATGACTCTATCTCTATTCAAGTCATTAATCCAAAATGGATAGTAAGCAAGAAACATCTTCAAGCAGCTGTATATCATACACTAAAAGCATTCAAAAATGGGAGAAATGTCGCGAGAGGCACTGAGACAGAATTACTTCTTCGTCTTTCAGGTTACAGGCAGATAAAGAATGCAATTAAAGCATTTGGAGTAGATAATCAAACTAAAACCTTACTAATCGTAGCATTTGGTGGCACTTCCAAGGAAAATGAATCAATCTTAGAACGATTTTTCTCCAACACAGATTTAGAACAAGTAGAAAATGCTGAATTACCTATAACAAATATTCAGAAATTACTTACATATTACGGGTGTGAGAAAGATTCTAGTTTGTTAGAAAAAAAGGTTCTAGAAAAAATAGCTATGGTGGAAATTTCCTAATAATTAGGAGGGTATCCATGCATTCAGAAGTTTCATACCCATCTCTTTATATTGTTTAACAATTTCAGTAATTCTTTCCAACTGATCTTTTTCTTTACTAGGTGTTGAGAACATAATGGGTTTAAGTTTATGTACCATGCTAGATAACGAGCCTATTCCAGCTGTGCTATATGCACGTTTTCCACTTCCAGTTCTATAGACCTGATCAGATTCAACTAATAATTTATTATACCAAAGAGGATGAGCACTCATAATTTTGAACCCATCTTTACTTAGATAAGAAGTAGGATCATTGATATGTTGATTGAATTTGTCTAAAGCATTCTTATTTGGATGAAAAACGTTTCGACTGATAATTCCCCTAACATATGTTTGAACAGTTTCAGCTTGTTCAAGGATATGGAATGGGAGTATTGTTGACACTTCTGTAATTGTAGCATCTATTTTGTCTGAATGATAAATTTTCTCTGCTGTATATATTTTACCTAGAAGATCAAGGGGAAGACAAACACCGTTTATCTCGAAATAATCCTCTAAGTAGTTTCCTTTGTCAACAGCAAATTCTGTATAATAAATCCCTGGTCCAAAAATCACTGATATTCTTTCGTCAGTAAGTTCCTTAAATGTTTGAGTTTCATCAGTTAGCATGATGATTGTGTCTCGACGCAAATCAACAACTGGTCGGTTCAAATAGAGCCCCTTTGTTGGAGTGTTAATCAGCTTAGTCCATGAGGTTATTATCAGTAAGGAGTTTAGATTGCGATCTTCCATCTCTTGTAAGCGCATATTTTTTTTCCTTGCTTCCAATTCTATGATTTCTGTATCTATTTTCTTTAGAACATGTTCAGCCTCAACTAGCCTTCTAGGATAGCCTTCATCAGACATGAATGCGATTAACTGACGAACAGGGACTTCTCCTGTATCAAAATCGTAGAGATTTCCTCCAGTGCCATAATACTGTTTTAAAAGATTTAGTAAAGCAATCCTCTTGTCTATCTTCTTATAAGAGTCAGAACCTTCAATTTCTAATGACATGTCTTATACAAACTTCCAATTTAATTTTATTAGTTTAACTATTGTACTCATTAACCTAAGTTATGTTTTCCAGGTTGAACACTGCATCATGTTGGGTAGTAACCTGTTTCAATCAGATAGGATGCGCTTTCAATTGCAAATTCCAATGAATCCTCCACAGAACTTGAATTTAAGATTTGATGCAAGAAAGATCCATTGAAGCAATCACCGGCACCAACAAAAGTTTTCTTATGTAAAATATTTTTTGTGTTAAGTTCATAATTTTCTTTTCCATAGAATTTTACAAAATCAGAAGTATGGAAAATTAGAGGGATTTTTAGAAAATCTGTTATCTCTTGAGGTGATTTGTTAAGATAATTTTTCAAAGTTAACAGCTCATTTTCATTTAGAGATAAATATTTTTCTCCTCTTAATTTTGCTGTGGATTTTAGCATTTTAACGAAATCACCAAGTCTTTCAAAATGACTAATATCTGAAGGGTCAATGAACATTATTCCATCGAAACTAGTATCTTTCATTAGGTTAAGCTTTGCATCGATATCAATTTTCGAATCGAAAACAAAAGGATGTTCTGGATCAACTAAACAAAGAATCAAGGAACTGATCCATTCGATAGAAGTGCTGTTCAGTGCAATATTACTAATCTGTTTCAATTTACTTTTACGATAAATGTTTACTAAGTTTTCTGTCAGGTGATTAGGCGATAGATTGTTCTTCACTGAATTGAACTGTATTTCACCTTTATCTAGATTAAGTATTGAAGTGTAATTTACTTTAGCATGCTTAATAGGTTCTATTTCTAGAGGTATTTTGTTCAGTGAGACAAGATTCTCAAAAAAATCTGAGGAAGCACCTACAAACGTAACCTTCCTACCCAAATTGGCCAGCGTACGACAGAAATTGAATCCATTACCACCAGGCATGAATTTTATATCAGTTTTAGTATGATGTGACCCTAGTTCTGGAAAGTTATCAATTAGATTATCATCAGCGTCTAATGGGAGAATGTTGATATCTACAAAAGCTAAATCAAAACCACCAAATATTCGCTCATTATTCACCACATTCTACCCCTCACATTTTCTCTAATGATTCGATACCCATTACTTCGAATAAACTTTCTAAGCATTTAATTGTTGAAACTACTATTAGTATTCTAGACTTAATTAATTCTGGATTTTCTGCTTTCAATACTGGACATGCGTCGTAGAATTTATGAAAAGCTGCAGCAAGAGAATACGTGAAGTTGGCTACAGAATCTGGTCTTAAAGACTTCGCTGCTTTAATCAAGATTGAGGGCAATTCTTCCATTAGTTTAACCAACTCCCATTCTGCTTGCTTTTCTAGAATCAGTTTTTCATCCTTAGATAATTCAAGTATCTTTTGAACATCTATATCTTGTTTTGAAGATTTACTAAGAATGCTTAAAGCTCGTGCATAGGAGTATTGCAGAAAAGCCCCCGAATTTTCATTTGGATCAACAGCTTTCTTGATATCAAAAGCAACAGCTTTTTGTGGATCCATTTTTAGGATATGGTATTTGATACTACTGGCAGCAATTTTCTGTGCTATTTTTTGTTGTTCTTCCTCTGAGTAATTCCTTTCCTCAATGATTGTTTTTATCTCCTCTTGAGCTAAAACGAATAATTCATCTGGTGTCACATAATCAAACTCTCTTCCAGCCATCTTTCTTCCGATGAGAGAGACATATTCGTAATCAAAATGATGGATTCTATCTGCAGTATCTGCACTTCCTAAACCATAGAGTGCTAATCTGACAGCTAATTGAGGTAATTGTTGCATTTTAGCAATAACATTATAACATAATGAAGCATTGAATTTCTCAAGTTTGTGAAGATGATAAACAATATCTCTACATGGATAAAGTGTGATGCCTTCAGAGTTTATTATTATGGAATCAGGAATTTCATAACTTACCAAATACTTTGCTTTATATCCTAACTCTTCAGCAATTGTGTCATTTCTAAGAAGACGAGCTTGACCATCATGTCTTAGGTATTTTTTGTCTTCTAATTCATCCAACATAATTTGGACTTCGCCTGACCAAGCAACATCAGATTCCCAATCAAAATCATCATGATATATTTTGAATAGATTTAAGGTCTCTACGTGCCCGTCTAAAGCCATTTTCGTTACTTCTCTAAACCTTTCGACTATTAATTTATCCTTACCTTCCTGATAGCTCTTAACATATTGATTAGTCAAATTTTCTAAATTCTCGATTCTTGAAGTTGTCAATTTATTTAGCTTTTCATATACTTCGGGGATTCTTTCGATAAGCGATTTCTGAACTCTTGCTAATTTTGTATACCATTGGTAAGTATTGTCTTTTTCTTTATTTTCTCTGGGTAAAACATTCAAAAAATCTTGTATGGTCTTGAGATCAGTTCCATCTAAACTATAAAGAGAAACACTGTCTTTACTTTTCCAACCTAAAATAGCTAGCTTCTGCTTGAGTTGTTGTATTTCTAGAAAAGTAAACATACTAGCATATACTTTGCCCAACAACAAATCTCCTTTTTCTATGATTTCAAATTCCATCTCTTTCAAAAGAAAATAGCCTATAACTAAGGGAGCAATCTGTCTTCCTAGATCATTTACATAGTATCTTACATTAACGGCTGCTCCAAGGAATGAAAAAAGCCTCCCAAGAACATCTCCCAGAACTGATCCTCTGAAATTACCAATATGAAGAGGTCCAGTTGGATTACTAGAAGTATGTTCAACAATTATTCTTTCAGAGTTCATACTGGAATTTTGTCCGTATTTAGTTTGTTCCAAAATTGTTTGAAGTACTTTTGTAACAAAAACACTTTTGTTGAAAGCTAGATTAAGAAAACCTCCCTGCAAATTTACTTCCTTGATACTATCTGGAAAATTGATTTCTGAGATAATTTTATCACCTAATTCGTTAGGTCTAATTTTTAGCTCTTTTGCAATATTAAATAAAGGAAAACTAATATCACCTAATCCTGCTGAGGGTGGTTTTGACCAAATTAAATCAGATTTTATAGAAAATTCCTTCTTGAGATAGCTTTCTAATAGATGTTTTATTTCATCGTAAGGACGTGAAATCATATTTTAAATTACTCCTTGAATAATAAACACTTTCTGACTAAAAAGCATTATTAACAATAAAAAGTTTGCTTCTACGAGGTTTACGAATAGGAGTAATATCCTCAATTGTTTTACATAAATTTAAATCAATAAATTTCCTAATACAAAAGTAACAAATAAATACACGTGTAGGAAATCTCGAACATAGCAATCTAACAAATAAAGGGGAAAAAAATGGGTAAAGTTACTAATATTACTAATGATGAGTTCAATGAAATTTTGAAAAGCGAGACCAAGTTAATAATTGTTGATACTTGGGCACCATGGTGTGGACCATGTAAGAGTATAGAACCACTTTTTGAGCAATTATCAGAGAAACACGAAAAAAGCATGAGATTTGTTAGAATGAATATGGATGAAGAACATACATTTGCACAACAATATATGGTGCAGAGTTTACCTACTTTCATAATCTTCAAGGAAGGCAAACCATACAGCTCTCTAATAGGTGCAAATCGAGGTAAACTAAGTAAATTGATTGAAGAAACTATTAAAAAGAATTAATTTAGCGCTACATTTTTAGGGAGAGAAACATCTATTTCTTTAGTAAATCACTATCCATATGTGAATAAGTTGTCAGCTGAGAGAAAGAAAATAACCTTTCCATCTGAGATCTATGAATATTTAGTTAGAAAGGCAAATAGTTCGGTAAATGAAACCTTTATTACGATTTCTTTCCCGATTATTGAAATAAAATTTCTAAATGCAAGAAGAAAAGGAAGCTCAAAAACTGTGGATTGGTTATTTGAAGAACTTAGTAAACGGCTTGTTGCTATATCCAGGAAATATGGGATTGATGTTGATCAAAGCTCTCAAAGAAAAGACCTAATGATAGATTATGCCACAGGAAGCAGTTCTAGCACAATTAAACTAAGTGGGTATCATCATATTCCTGTCAAATCTTTTGGAAATATACTCGCAATAATAGTCTGGAGCTATATACTATTTTTATTAGATAAGAAACCAAGTGAAGATGAAGAAGCTAAAATATTGCATAAGAAGTATACAGATAGCTTTGAGGAGTTCAAAAAATACTGGAATAGAATGTCTAGAAAGAAAATTCCACTTAAAGATGAGCGCTCGTGTTATATCTGTGGTAAAAAAGCATATGCTTACAATGTTTGGGTTTATAAAAACAAAGGCACAAGCGAAGAGGTATCTACACCAGTGTGTAAAACACATAAAAATCGTTTGATCTAGAGCTAGAAGAAACTTTTTTATTTTTATGTTTTTTATTATATTCATGATTGGAGATTTATCACCTGAAAAGAAGAACAGTTTACTGCCAGTGTTAAGGGAAATTTCACAAGAATGTAGTTTGGGAGCAATTGCTGTAGTTAGCTCAGAGGGTCAAGAATTAGCTTTCTTTGCTGAAAAAGGTACTGACCAAGTAATTATGTCTGCTTTAGCTTCTGCTTTGAATTCGGCAGGACAACAAACAGTTGGACAGATTAAGTGTGGAAGACTTGATCAAGTAATAATAAAAGGAACTGAAGGATTTGTAATTCTCCAAAATTTGGATAGATTTATTGTACTGGCAGCTTCAAAAGACATCTATAGTCTTGCCCTAGCAATGAATGTACTCGGAAGACATGGAAAAAGGGTTTACCATGTTCTTACTTCTTAGTTTTCTTTCTGAACAGAATTAAGAAAACAATGCATAGAACGAGGGATATACTAATTATTATTGGACCTAAAGATGCAAACGCAATAATTTTGATATTCCAAGATTTTGTACCTGAGAAAGAATGAATTTTCAGAGTGTACGACCCTGCTGAGAGATCCATGTCTTCGATTTTTATGTTGAAAATAGTTGTTCCATTTCCATAAGACTCAAAGGTATTTATCTTAACATATGTATCAAATTCATTTGAAACCGTCATGTAAAACTCCCAATTTGGCATAATTTTAAACATATTTGCAGAATTGATGGTCAGCATTATATTATCTTTTATCGAAATCTCCGAGGATTTAAGGGAATAGTCAAATATTAGACTTCTGACAACTGTAGAACTTATCATATTTTCAAGAAGCTGATAATTATCACCATAATGAGCGCTCAAAGAAAGCTCTGAGTATCCAGATTCATATTGCGAATAGAGATAAGGAGAATCCAAGAACATGTCCAGAGTGTTACCTCCTATAAAGAGAGAACCATTAGAATAATGCTGGTCACCATAAACCAATTTATCAGCATAAGGGACATAATCTGAATTAGTTGCATTTATTACCACAGGGTATGGAAGATAAAGATTATTTAGTGAGTATGGATTTGAAAGTAAGGTATTAAATGAGGAAGATACATCTAAACTAACATTTGGTGAAAAATCCTGATAATAGGTTATGTTGACTGCAGAAAGTACTTCATTAATAACGCTAAAATCACTGCTTCTTGATGGTAAAACAATTAGAGATCCTCCCGAATATGTTCCTTTTGGAGATATGTAATCAGAAAGAGCTATTATATCGGAGTTTGAAATTGGGTTAAGCAATGTATTCTTTGAATTGATTAATGCGATCACTTCAAATTCATCGAGATCCATCGTGCTAAATGTGGAGTATTGCACATCTTGTGAATTAATTATGGGAATTAGGCCATATTTCTTTGATATGGAAATAATATTGTGTAGATTACCAGTTAGAGAATATCTAACATCAGTACCTTCTTCTCGATAATCTAACAAAATTCGCCCATAAGCCGTTTTCACAGTAAATGCAACATTAATGGTTTGGATAGAATCATTACTTTCAAACTTTAAGAAACCTTGATAAAAACCATTTAGAGCTTGTTCAGTATTAATAGTTATTTCGAGATCATATTGACCGACAACTAATGAACTGGGAAGAAGAGAAACATATAGTATATCAGCTAAATTTTCCGAAATAGTTAGTTTGATACTATCAAGTGGTTCATGCACGTATAGCTGAATATTGAAACTTGTTTCTGAATTTTTGAAATAATAATTACCCAAGTAAGGGATTACAGAACTAGTTATTGTAAAATCTCTATGAGCATTAAAATATGAATAAGCCCCTGAAGAATTTATTAAACCAGAACCCTGAAAATATGGAGAAATTGGTATACTAACATTTTCTAAGAAAGGTGACACAGCATTCAGTGATAGTGGATTACATGTTTTAATTAATGAAGCTTTTACTAAGGAAGAATCAACCCGATAATATTGTTGAATTAGTAGGAGACATAATCCTGAAACAACTGCTGTTGCATAACTAGTTCCTGAGACTACATTCATGTCTTTTCCATTTGCAGATGTAGTATTGAGAAGAACACCAGGAGCTACAACATCTGGTTTTAACCAAGTTGTGGTTTTAGGAATTGAATCATACAAATAGTCAGAAGTTTCACTATCAAAATTTAGTGCAACTGGTCCAGCACTACTGTGTTCATAAAGTACATTATTATTATCAATAGCCCCTACTGTAATTGCTTTAGAGGAAATTCCGGGACTTAGTATTGTATGAAGATCACTGTAACCAAATTCTTCTATTCCTCGAGCGTTACCAGCTGAAACACACACTACAACACCACTTTCTACAGCAAAATTAACGGCTTGTACTTCTGGGGAGGTTAAATTTGAAACAGCTTTTCCTAATGATAAATTGATGACGTTAGCATCATTTTCTAGTGCCCAATCAATTCCCTGAATCAAAGTTTCTACAGTTCCAATAGAATTATGGTCCAAGATTTTCCCTATCAAGAGTTTACTATTGGGTGCTACTCCTTGCATGTAACCGAATAATCCATTACTTCCTATAATTCCCGCCACTTCTGTTCCATGCCCATTATCATCTAAAACATCCTCATTTCTTTGAAGAAAATTCCATTTTCCAACTATCCTACTCTGTTGTGTCATTGTCTGATTCAAAGCAGGATGATTTACATTCAAACCTGTGTCTAAGATAGCTATTTTTGCATCGTCTCCGTACAGATTCTTATTCCACAAAAAATCTACGTCTATCTTCTCATTGTAATCACATATAGATCTAGATTCATTAATCAGGAGCTCATTTACTGAATTTGCACCAAAAATTTGCGAATTATTCCAAATTTCTCTGATCATCTGCTTTTGTATGAGGTAGAGCAGATCTTCTTTGGAAATCGAAATAGCTAGGCCTTGAAAAGAATTGAAATGAGTTATTCCATGTCCAAGGTTCTCAAAATAATACTCAGTTGCAGTTGGAGATAACTTTGCTATCACTCTAAATTCAGAGTCATAGGTTGCTTTTGTAAATTGTTTAAGAAAGCTTGTTTCGCCAAATATGTCACTGAGGAACCGTTTATTTTCTTCTACACTCACAGGATAAGATGATTGTACATTCATAATTGAATTATAAGAGAAAATGCAACAACTAATTAAAACAAAACAACCAACATGGTATTTTATTTTCGTTAAATAACTCACGTAAGAATGTTGTATTAAATATTTAAAAATGTAGGGGGGATAAACTATGAATATTACTGATAGTTCTTTCTATTGTTTTTATTCAGTATTAAGGAAAGAATCATATGCATCTTGTAGATTATTCATTATTAAATCAGGACTATTTTCATCGGTGAGCTCAGCTAGATCCTTCATAGAGGTTACACCAGAAAGAACGAGACATGTCTTTATTCCTGCTAACTTTGCACCTAGAATATCAGTTTCTAATCTATCTCCAAACATAATCATTTGCTCTTTATTAGTTTGTGAGAGTTCCATTGCTATCTCAAACATTTCAGAGTTTGGTTTGCCGATGATTTCTTCTACTTTTCTTCCTGATAAGTCCTCTAGAATTTTTATCATTGCCCCACCCCCAGGTATAAGTCCATGAACTGTTGGGAATGTAAAATCAGCATTTGTACCGATGAATTTTGTCTCTTTATATGACATTAATATATTAACAGCTCGTGAGATTTTAACATAATTTAACCCTCTGTCCATCCCTGTTACAACATAATCTATGTTATCCATGTTTAGCGCAAAAATATCTTCTTCATTGGTCTCTTCTTTTCTGTTTACAACATCTACTCCAAAACTGATAAACTCTTTCTTAAGACCTTCCTCACCAATCACATATACTCTAGCTGATGATTTTTCTTTGGATATATAATGAGCTGTTAAGTATGCTGATGAAAGAATACTTTCAAGAGGTAAATCTAAACCTAAAACAGAAAATTTTGCTTTAAATTCATCTCTCGTTTTTGTGCTATTATTTGTGAGTAAAAAAACCCTTTTTTCTCTTTTTTGTAGCAACTTGATAAATTCTATTCCTCCAGGAAGAGGGCTATTTTCCTTGTAAATAACTCCGTCACCATCAAAAAGAAAAGTATCAAACATATTGAAAGGATTAACTTTGGAATCCATAGTATTCAAAAAAAAATCCTCTCCTCATTCATAAATTCATTGGAGTACAGATCATAAAACAAAGAGAATTAGGAAAGGAATAAATATGCTAAGTATAAAATCGCTGATAATACACCTGAAGATAAAAGGGATAATAGAATTATAGTCATTGCTTTTCTAAAATCTCGTTTTGTATTCTCTGGATTAATTATTGCTCCTTCATAATCTAATTTTATTTCTATTTTTGACATCTTCAATCATCTCCTAAGTCATTTTAAACTGTTTTTTGAACGCATTATTCACACAGAATCTAAAGAAGTATTGGTAAACACCTATGAAACCCATGAAAAACGGTATTATAAGGAAGAAAACAGTCCATTCTGGAAGATTTAAAATAACAAATATAGCGAAAAGTAATACTCCAAATGTAATGGAAATCATCCCTATTGTTAATCGTAACATCCTCTCTTTTGGACCAATATTGCATTTTCCAGGTTCATAACCTACTGCTTTAAAAACAAAATTTCGTACATGAGATTTAATTTTGCTTACATCAATCGGAGAAGTATTTGCGATAATTTTTTCATTAATTAAGAATTCACTGAAACTGTTAACAACAGAATCCATTTCTGAATTATTTACAATGTAAGAAATATCGATGTTTGTCCCTGTTAAAGATTCATTTAAGAAACTTGACGCAGCACCTAATTTCTTATCTAACAATTTCAAAGTTTCAGCATCCATCTCTTTGTTCTCACTGAAAACAACATATACTTGGTTCGATTTTTTCACTCCATAGGTTCTTTTATTAAAAACGATGTATTTTAGTTCATCTTGAGTTAATTCTGAACCAAATTGAACCATCGCTGCAAAGAAACCAGCTTGAAGCATATAGAAATCATCTTTTATCTGGACACCATCTTTAATTTGATCGTAGTTGTAATAGTAAATGGGTATTCCACTTTCTTGAATCACATATATTTCATTAATCATAAACTCAATCACATCTAATAGTGCTAAAACATGAAACTGAACTCCGATTTAAAAAGGGTAGCTTGAGACAATTTCTTTTAGATTTGAAATTTTAATGCGAAGTTTTTTATTTATCTCCGAGATATATCTTTATCATGTCATATGTTGAGAAAGCATTTTATCAGTACATTAAGAATATATTTACAAGTGGTTTCAGGATACTCTTTAGTAAGAAATACTTCTTTTACACAATAGCATTCTTTCTATTATCTATTACTTCAACAACTTTCTATCTAATTGGTATTGGAAATGCTGAACTGAAAGAAGTTGGCGACATATTAATTATTATTGAGTTATCCTTTGCAATAACCTATGTTTGTTTTGGTTTATTCTTTGCCCGATTTCCAGTAAAATATTGGGGAGTTCCAGCATTTCTTGCTGCAGCGGGAGGATCAGTTTTTCTTTACTTCTTCCCAATCATCTCACCATTTATTGCAATAATTGGATACATGGGTTGGATTTTTGTTTCAATTTTCTTAACTTTCTCACTATCCCGAAATTTCTGGGGTAGTCGAGTTTTAGGCAGCGTTATGTTTCTTGGAAAACGAGCAGACGAGGGGACAATTCTTTTTAGTGGAGTTGTATTCATTTTATCACTTATTAATGCTGGAATATCTGGATATTTGATTTATTTAGGCGCTAATACTGGGGATGTTTTTCTTATCATAGCCTCAATTTCTGCTCTAATTGCTATTATTATAATTAACATCATAATTTTTTCACTTGGAGAAAACGATGATGTCTTTTACACAATTCTCGCTTTCTTCTACATTATTTCAGGTTTTAATTTGTGGAAATTACTTTTCTATACAATTAGTAATGCATCAGCTAGTAGCGCAGAAACCTACAATATCGGAGGCACTTTATCAGCTCTTTTCTTAATTTTCTACACAGTTTCAAACTATGCGAAAAAATTGAAAAAAATCGAAGAGCCGAAAAACAATGAAATATTGGAGCTAGTAGAGGATAAAAAGAAAAAAGCAGAAATTGAGAAGATCGAGGAAGGTGAGGAGGAAAAATGGGGTCTTTTAAAGATACCAAATTCAATTGGTCCTCTTGGCATATTGATGATAGTTATGGGATTAGTAATGAGTTATCATGTAACATATCTGCAATTACTTACAGGTGGAGACATATTTAGTGAGTTCTTTCTATCTGAAAATTTGTTAGTTGGTCTCAAAGATAAATTTGGTGTAGTCCTGTTGACATGTATTCTAATTTTTTATTTACTCAATTATTTATTATCCAAAGATTTCAGAAAATATGCATCACCTACATTGTATAGATTCGAATTTTTACCGCCTTATGAAGAACTAATAGAAAGAATCAACAAAGTGAGAACTGGAGAAGATTCGTGGAAGCAATATGCAAATATGCTGATAAAACAAGGAGTAAAAGCTGGGGCGAAATCTACAGCTCAGAAAGTTTTTGTTGCTCCCACAAAAAAAGTAGCAGGAGCGATAGGTGGAGCATATTCAACAAGCAAAAAAGGAGTAACGAAAGGATTCAACAAAGTTTTCAGAAGAAAAGGTAAGAAAAAGAAGAGCTAATTTCCTCTTCATTCTGTTCTTTCTATTTTGGTTTTTAGTTTAGTTAGATGTTCTATAAAGAATGTTTTCACTTTCTTTCTTTCCCCTTCGTAAAACTTCAGAGAACCTACAACTTCATGCCCTCCTCCTTCAACACCAGCTTCAGGTATCTCTTTACGCATTAATTTTACAACTTCAGGGAAATTAATGAGTAAACCTTTAGATCGGAGTATGAGAAAATCTGGTCCTTCGCCTAGGGTTACAACTGCCTTATCTTCGTTTTTAGAGCAAAAATGATCAAATATCAATCCAGTTATTTTCCCAGGGTTTGGGAATGTAAAACGATGAGTATACAATTCAACGTCTATGGTAACTAGAAGTGCTCCATTTGTCAGAACTTTCTTCTTACAATGAGGTAATGAATCTTTAACAGAGGTTTCAAGGAGTTTCTTAGCTTCATTCCCAATTAGGTTATACATTTTGGAATGCCAGTTTTGATTAGTTTCAATTCCAAAAAGTATTTTCATAGTATTATAGCCTTCAGAAAATCTTAACTGATAAACCTCAAAATCAATTGCTAAACCTATAGTTTTTAGATCATCAACTGAATAACCTTTTTTCTCTGCAAGTTTTATATATTCAACAATTTCCTTGCCTTCAACTCTGTCCATCAATCCTGCAATTGCAGGTAAATGGATAATTTCTTCATGGATATCAGGATAGATTATTCTAGCTAGTTCAACACCTAACATTCCAGCTGAAAGTTCGTAGCCTCCACCAACAAAGTAAGGGTTAACATGAATATCAACCAGCTCTTGTATCTCTTTGTCAGGGAAATGATGGTCAATAACGAGTATTTCTAGATCTAAAGCTTTTATCTGTAAATAGGGGAACAAAGATTCTGTGCTGGATCCAAAATCTAAACACACAAACAATGGCAATTTATCACCAAATCTAACTTGATCTGCTAGAGCAAAATCTAGATCTTTAGTAACATCTATAGCATCGTAGAAAGGAGGTTTATTTGGAAGTCTTTTCAATCTAGTACGTATTGTATCAGGATCATATCCTTCCTTCTCCATAAGTTTCTTAATAGCTAATTGCACAGCAAACCCAGCAACTGTCCCATCCGCATCTGCATGATTTCTGATGTGTATTGGTTGCCCAGTTAATATAGCCCGTTTTATTCGTTTAGCTGCTTTTGTTAAATCTGGTCGCAACTTATCTAGTATAGGACTCTTGATTGAGAATTCAATCTTTTGGGGAGTAGCTTTTTTGTCAATCGCTTTTTCAATTTCATCTATTAGGATGTTGCTTTCGTCAGAATCTAATTGATCCATATCACGAATTTCAATCTGAATAATCTCACGATGAGTATTAATTTCACCAAATACAGAAACAACCATATCTTCCTCAAATTCAGGGAAAGCTCTTTCTCCAGGTTTGATGAATGCTGCTCCACTTATTGAACCTGTAGGATCCACTAGATTGAATCTGGTTGGACCTGGTGTCTGCATAATCGAAACTATTTTTGCAGTAAGTCCAATAAATGAACCCATCATATTAGTTTTCAAATCCTTGATCTGTAGTTTCCTAACTTTTCCTCGTAATGGTTCAACAACGTATTTCTTGAAATGAATAGGAATACCGAAGAATTTTCCTTTATCATTGATGTAAGATATTTTCACTATTACCTCCTCCCCGATGTCCCATGCATAGTCTTGTGTTACATCATTTGAGCGGATTAACACATTAGTATCTGGGGCAACCTTAACAAAAACACCCATTTTTTTCACGCTTTCAACTCTTGATAAAAGATGCATCTCCTTTCTCACTAATTGTGAATCCATTGGAGGTTTGAGTGAGTATACTACAGGATCTTTTTTATTCTGACAAGTCAAACACAAACCTGAAGAAGTTTGATTTTTCATCATTTTGTTACATTTGCTGCAGAGAAAAACAATTTTTGAGCCATCACATGTCAAGCATTTTGATTGTATGATAACTTTTCCTTTACCATTGCATTTCTCACAAGGTTGGCCTTCATCTCCACTTCCTAAAGAAAAAGATGTTTTGCCAATCCCCAAACATGTCGGACATGTCATTTTTTCAGTAATTACAGTGCCTTTACCTTTGCAATTTGGACATTTAGCTTTCAACATATAGCACCTAGTTATTTTAGAATAATATCTTACAAAAAGAGATTATAAAAAAGAATTGTGATTAGCACATTAATCTGGAACTAGCGCAATTTCACTGTAATTTAGAAGTCTAGTAAAAAATAAATTTCCAATTTCAAGTTTTAATTTTTCAGGATCATCTTGGAATCTTTCTGCTGCACTATACAGTTTCATGGATAATTCTACATCACCAAATACATAATCAACGTAAAAAGCAAGATCTTTTGCATTGGTAATCTCTTCTGAATCTTCACATGCACAAACATGTTTATGCAAAACACCAGGGTCAATCTTAAGAACACACTCATAAAGTTCCTCTAAAGTGCTGGAAGAGCAAATCACTTCATCATTATTTGTCGAAACAAAATTGAATCTGATATTCGGTCCTTCTTCTCCATTAGCCATTTTTGCTAATATCTTTAAAGTGGTAACATCCATAATTTTCAACCTTTGTACATGGATTAATCTGTCATTAGAGGTGCAAGCTTTTGCAATAACCTCTTGATATTGTGCTCTAAAAGACCTCTATTTTCTTCTTTAGTTGTAATTATTACAGCGTAATAAGATTCACCAATTGGTCTCAGATATACAAAATGATCTTTCTCTTCAATGGTTACACTCATCAAAGTGAATTCCTTCATGAGTTGCTTAAGAGATTCTTTTGCTAAAGATAACATTTTTTCACTTAACCATTGAATTACCAACCGTTCAAATTTCTGTGAAGATTCAGCTAATAATAATGCGTCTTTAGCAGTTATTATTGAACAACCAAGTACTCCTTCAGTATTCGATTCAAACTCATGTAACATTTTCTCTATCTGTTGCCCTGATAAGCTCATTTTATCCACCGATTCTCTAAAGAATGTTTAATTGGTTATCCTTTATCAATCTTATCTTTGTTTTTGATTTAAACGTTTCGCGTGTTTAATAACTTATTCTAACTAGTTTTCTCTTCAAATAAAATGGATAATAGTATAAAAAGTGGCAATAAATCATATTATTTTCTTGAGAAAGTGCATGATTCTTCTCAAATGTGGAATCATTGAATTAAGTTCATCTTCTGATAAACTGAACAAAACAGTGCGCGCAGCATGTTTGCTTGCTGTGTTTGTAAGAACCCAGAGCTCCTGATTTTCTATTTCAATTTTCTGAGGTGAGTGATGATTAGTGTCTAATGTTTTGTCTCGGATTACAGGATTAGTTAGAACATTCTCTATCAGTGGATATACTTCATCGACTGGTTTTCTGCTAAAAGCGAATGTAACAAGATCATTTTCTTTAGCAATTACAAATAGACCCACTAAGAGATTTTTGTAACCCAGAAAGAAATTGATCAAAGTTTTCTTTATTTGAACCATAACTGTATCTGCAAGAAGTTCTTCGTTTACTAAACCTTCTAAAAAGAAACGTTCCACTTTCACTTCTGGTATTGCTATAGTGGGAGGAGGAGGAGGAATAAGTATTTCAGCATCAATTGAATCTGATGATATTTTCTTTTCTTTTTTTCTCCTCATTTCGACCACTAATTCAAGAGGTATTAATCTCTCTTTAACATCGATAAGAGATTGAATGTTGGAAATATCTTTATTAGATACTATGAACTCATATCGTGTAGCTAACTCGTTGAGCATTGCTTGTTCCTGCTCTTGAAGTAAAGCCTCTTTCATTATAACAACTAGTAATCTTTCATCATGAAGAGATTTAAACAAAAATTTTGCTTTACCAAAATCCATTGAGAGAACTTCTTCATCACCAATTGAGTGTGTATAACTGTGAAGAGCAGAGATAAACCCAAAAACCAAAATATCATCTATGTTAAGGAATTCAGAGAATTTTTCACTATGTAAACTTATACCTTGATCAATTATATGGATAGCAAACATCTGATCTTTTAGTGATAAAAGATTAATACTCATCTAGTACCTAATTACTTCTTAGGTTTTTTATGATTATTGCTACTGCGATTCAAAAAGTCTGATATTTTAGATTGTGTATAGAAAGAAAGTCCTAGTGATTCCAAGTTTTTTCTAATGAATTTAGGAGATGAACAATAGAAGTGAACATTTCTTTTCCATATTTTACTTAACTCATTATTATCTGTAAAAGATGGTTTTTTTCGCCAATTCTTTCTTCTATTCAGATAGATACCATAATCCTTTGACAGAATCAGATATCCGATGAAGACATAATTATCATAAATTTGGTTATTTGATTTCCTTTGTGTCTCCCTTAAAATTAGAGTTTGTACATATTCTTCTAATTGTTGGATAAATTTTTCTTCTACACTAGGAGTGACATTTCGATAATGTTTCACTTCAAAAACAAGATAGAATGTTTTTCCCTTATACTCACGTTTAGCTAATACATCTACTCGTTTATTTCCTATAGATCTTTCTTCCCAAACATCAAAACTATTCTCTGCAAGAAATTTAACTATAGAATTTTGGGCTATCTTCCAATCTGGAAAATTCGCTTTGTCTTCCGATTTCATAGGGAGTTTTCCCATTCTTCAAATTGGGCAGCGGATTTGTAATCCTTGTTTTTTAAAGCAATATCCTTAGCTTTCTGATAGCAATCTTTTGCTTCATTTTTCAATTTCAATTCTTCGTAAAGGATACCTAAGTTTGCCCAAGAAATAGCTTTTTTTGGTTCATAATCAATAGCTGTTTGGTATGCATCAATAGCTTCATCATATCGCTTTAGCTCTTTTAACACATTTCCAAGATTATTGAGAGCTGCGTGATCGCTAGGATTTAATTCTAGTACTTTTCTATAGGTTTCTTCAGCTTTCTTGAACAGATTTAATTCTTGATATGCAAGACCTAAATTGAACTGAATACGAGGATCATCAGCATCAAAAGAAACCACTTTTCTGAACGCTTCACTTGCGCCTAGATAATCTTTCGCCCTCATAAGTAAATCACCTATCTTATTCCATAGAGTAGTTTCATCCCATGGAAGGTAGGAGGATACCATTTTGAGGATTTTTACAAGTCTCTTGTCATCGTGTAAAACTGTAAGAATTGAAGTGATTTTTCTTAGATACTTCTGAACTGATTTACCAGACATTAAAAGCTCTTCATATATCCCGATAGCTTCATCAAATTTACCCATTCTTTCGTAAACAAGAGCTAGATTCTCCAATATTCTTGTATTTTCAGGAAACTTAGAAACGCCAATCTGGAGAATTTCTAAAGTATTATCATATCTCTTCTTTTGTATAAGACCATCAACGAAATTTAGAATTGCTGCAGCTGAGGGCATTAATTGAATCTGTTTTATAAAATAATCATATTCCCCTTGTGATTCTATAGTAGAAATCATTCTCCCAGCTAATTCCCAGCACTTTTGGCTTGCAGGATCAATAGCTAAAGCTGTTTTCAAAGCTTTTATAGCTTGATCGTTCTTATGTTGTGCAAAGAAACAATCAGCAAGTTCGGCCCAATATTCAGGGATCTCACTTTTAATCTGAATTGCTTTCTTGAGGAATTCTTCTGCTATGATATAATGCTTACCTTCTAAAGCAGCATCACCAATGAAAAATTGTAGAACATGGCTATCAGGAAACTTCTGTGCGACGCCTGTAAGATGAATAAAAGCTTCATCAAAGTTCCCCTTTTCCAGTTCTTCTTGACCTATAACAAATTCCTTTATTGAATATAATTCCCTCAGTTCTTGTTCATATTGTTGTTTTAATTCTTTAGGTTCTTCAATTTGAGTCCCTAAAGAACGAAGCGAATGATACATTGGATAAGCAGTTGAAATATTCAATATCCTATAAGAATCTGCACTTGAATTAGTTTTTTCATTGGTTGAATATTCTATGAAATCAGGTGGTAGATGAAGATAACATTCCATAGCATCAGAATGCATCCCTTTATGGATATAAATTGTCATCAAGTTTGACCAAGCAAAGTGATTATCGGGATCTAATTTCGCGAGGTTTTTGTACAAATCTAAAGCTAAATCAAATTCTTTTAATTCGGAAAGAAGATTTGCGAGAATTAGAACTTCATTATTTTTCTCTTTATACGGAAGAGAAGCAAAGTTTTTCTTCAGTGTGTCCTTAATCACACTAAAACTTTCATTAAAGTCATCAATTACATTCCTGTTTTCAAAATTAAACAGACTAGAATTAATGTCACCAGGTTGGTAACAGGCATAGATTTTTGTCGTTGAATGTACAATTTCAGAAGCTATAGTCTCCAATAGGACGGTAGTATTTTCCAACAATTCTTCTAAATTTCTATTCTGTTCTTGAGTCATTAAACTTAACCTTAAACCAGACTACTTATTTTGACCTCTAATGCAAGTTAAACCTGCAGAGTAAGCTCTGAACCATTTTTTCATGAGCTTAATTCTCACGAAATTACTCTTGTGAAACTGTTGTATTTAAATATTTCACAAATTTGATTCAAATCTGGTCTCAGTTGATACTGTAAATACAATGGATTCGGAATCATATAAAGTTAATCTAATTACGATAAGAAATATAGCAATAATATATGAAAATCTGTAATTTTTTTGTCATGCATCTTTAACCTTGACAAAGATTTTAATAAGACACATTAAAAGAAGAAACGAACTTATGAATAAGTCTAACTCTGGTAATGTAGTCAAGGTTGATAACAATTACACTTTTTGCCCTAATTGTGGAAAAATACTATTTATAGATGGAAAATCTAGATGTAAAAAGTGTGGTTCATACATCCCTATGAATGACAGTAAAGGTGAAGGCGATAGTAGTTCCGATCACTTACCAAATGAATTGAAAGAGATAAAAATAGGCATTAAAAAAGACATAAGTTCAGCAACTGTGGAATGGGAGAAGTACTTCCCTTATTTAGAGATAAGACCCCTACAAAAACAAATAATTGAGAAGATTTCTGGAAACATGGTACAAGGTTCTCAAATTATTATACAAGCTGCAAATGGTGTTGGAAAAACTATTTCTTTGCTCGCAGCAGTTTTACCAATTGCAAAAGAAAGGAAAAAAACAATCGTATATTGTTGTAGGACTCACCAACAAATGAGCAGAGTTACTGAAGAATTAAAACTAATAAAGCAACTCAATCAAGTAACAGGGCTAGCTCTAAGAGGAAGAAGAGAATTATGTTTACATCATATTATCAAAAAATTCGCAGTAGATGCTGCTAATGCATCTGATATCTGTAGATATCTAAAAAAAGAAGGAAAATGTAAATATTTCACAAACCTTGCTAAGAAACCAAAGTTAGAAAGCGTAAATAAAATTGTGCAAAATAAAGTTCTAGATAGTCAAGAACTAATAGAAATTGGAAAGAATCTAGAAGTGTGCCCTTTCGAAATTTCAGTCAAATCACTACCTAAAGCAAATGTAGTTGCAACAAGTTATCAATATGTTTTCAATCCTTTCATTAGAAAAATACTCTTAAACAATCTTGAGAAAGAACTTTCAGATCTTATCGTCATTGTAGACGAAGCTCACAATCTCCCTTCAACTGCTGTTGACATAAGTAGTTCATCTTTGTCAAACTATTCTATCGACAATGCATCTTCAGAAGCCATGAAACACAGAGAAGGAGAGGTTTATGATTTCCTTGAATCTCTTTCGGATACTTTGATGAATGAAATAAAAAGCATGTATTGAAATCAGGAACTAAGAATTTAGTAGTCAATGTTTCTTT
>BPTK01000053.1 GCA_023705905.1 Candidatus Heimdallarchaeota archaeon | reverse complement strand
GAAGAAGCTCTTCCTTCAAAGGATATATTCAAGGAATTTTCAAATGTGGAAACTAAGGCATGTACTCCTGCATACAATTGATAATAAGAAGAAGAAGTTTCATAAACATGAATTTCTGAGGAAGAGACAGAACTGGAAAAATCTTCTGTTGTTGATTCTGCATAACCTGTATGGTGGTGATGAATGTAAACTGCTTCTGTCCAACTATAATCCCCAACAGAGTCAAAAGAAGAGCTAATTGCTATATTTCTTGATTCCTCAGCAGAGATATTAGTACTGACTATGAGAACGTTAAAAGCAAACAGTATAATCATAAATACACTAATAGGAGATCTACTCTGCATATTAGTTAGCATAAGAAGTGACAATATTTAAGTTTTGTCGAAAGAAACTTGTCAAAGCAGTCTAGGGCAGTAATGCAATTCTGATTTTTGTCGCACTTTTTTACCACGTATATATACCAATTTACTGAGATATAGGTTGGAGTTGATAAGACATGGCTTCGTCTACATCCACAAAAACTAAAAATTCGATAATAAACAAAACTGATCAGACAGATTTCTTAATGGAATGTGTCGATATTGCAATTGGGGAAGAAACAGGTTCTCCATATATGATAAAATTAGCTAAGGAAAGGGGAATAAACAAAGGAGACGTCAACAATTGGATTGACTTAGCAGAACATTGTGGTCCCACCGACCCGAACATTTTCCGAGAACACTCTGTAAACTACACTACCACCAAATGGGCTCATAGTTGGTATTCAAAAACACCCGGTGCAGAGCTGCAAATTGCTGAAACTGGGGGAACTACAGGTCCACCTAAGAAAAATATTCTAGCAGCAAATACTACCAGAATAGATTTTGAAGATATGGATTATTTTGACCTCGAAACTGATACTTTCAATGTTCTTACAAAACTTTGCATGACTCAATTCGAAGATTTTGGTATACCTTTACATTTGACCTATTTAGCTACTGTACCTACAGGACCTCATACCATAGGCAAATGGACAATCAAATCTTTCGAGCGTGACATAGCTAAATCCATCTTTATGATTGACATGGATCCTCGTTTCGTTAAGAAAGCAGCAATGATTGATCCCAAGATTATGGGTATGTATTTGCAACACATGCAAGACCAAACTCAAGCACTTGTTAAGCAAGAGTTTCCATTCATCACAGGTTTATTCACTACAGGAGTATTGATTGAGAAATCCTTCCCAATGATTCAAGCATTGAAAGAAAAAGGTAATCTTCAAGCAATAGTTCATGGAGGAACACCTTTAGCTAACGAAACTCTCAAGATTCTAACTGAAGATATGGGTTTACCAGTAATTGGTTTCTACGGTCAAAGCTTGTTTGGAACTGCTTTCCAAAGTCCTGACTTTGATGGATACCACTTAGACTACTATCCTCATCCTAGGATGAATATGTTCCTAGTCTCTGATGAAAGTGACATTAAGAGTAGAATTAACTATGGTGAGATGGGCACAGTTGTGTCACAAAGAATTAGCCCTGAAACTGTTATTCCAGCACTTGTTCAAAATGGTGATATAGCTACTTTGATCAAACCCAAAGGCAAGTTTGACTACGCTGATGGAGCTCGTGATCCTTACAGAGATCTTTCCCAAGGACAACAGATGGGAGTTTATTAAATCAATCCCTTATTCATTTTTTCAACTGGGTGGTTGAATTTTCATTTATTTTTATAAATAATCTCTCTGATTGCTTTGTTAAGATTAACTTCTTCTCGAATGATAAACATTATATACTTTTGTTGAGTTTTTAATATGACATTAATGACTGTAGATAAAGTGGAAATTCTTACGGATAAAATCACTTTCCTTGAGAAGAAAATTGATAGAATTGAAGAGTTATTACTTCTTCTAGTTGAAGAGGAATATCTTTCTGATGAGGAAAAAGAGAGAATTGTTCAAGCTGATAAAATTGTTAAACACAAGAATTTTGAAAACTTGATAAAGGTGGAATAATGGCTGAAGGCCTGATCTATGAAGTTTTCCTGTTACCTGTTTCATCAAAGGAATTAGAGAAATTACCTAAAAAAACTAAACTACAAATCAAAGCTTTTTTTACCAAATTTAAAAAATCCTTTTCTAATTACTTCCAAAAAAAATGAAAGGAGTTGAAAATACCTACAGAACAAGAATTGGTGACTATCGAATTCTCTTCAAAATTTATTCAGATGAACGTGTTGTTGTTATTATCAGAATTGCTCATCGAAAACAGGTATACAAGTGATAGAACTTTTTCACTATGTAATTGAAATAAGTATGATATAATTATCAAAGTGAAGTAGAGGGGTTCTAAGAGCTCTTTCCCGAGGAAAACAAATGAAGTTTATTAGTTCTTCCATTTTTTTCAATCTAAGGGAGGTTGATTTTTCTTTTTTGGATTCTTCTTGGACATTGTATAACGAATTTGTATACAACTCATAATTTTGCTATTTATGGGTTAAGATTAAAAAAAGAGAATTCAGAGAAACAGAAGAAATGGTAAAATCCAAAGAAAGAAAGGAAAAAAAAGAAAGTGCAGTTATTTCTTCTTCTTGCCAGTTTTACTGCTGGTTTTGCCACTTGTCTTTCTAATAGAAATTGCAATAATGAAGAAGATGATTTGCGTGGCAAGCAAGGCTCCAATTGCGATGAGTACTTCATTTGACATAAAAGACAGAAGTTGTTTCGTTGAATCTACTTGAACATCTTCAACAGGAGAGAGGCTACTATTTCCAAATTCATTTTCTGCAATAACTGCATAGAAATATGTCCCAACATTATCAATTGTATCAATATAATTGCTTTCATTAGTTTTCAAGATTGGTGTTAATCCAGAACTTGAAGTCATGTAAGTTGTTTCGCGATAAAGATAGTAAGAATCTGTTCTCCCGACATCTGACCAATTTAAGGAGATTGAACCAGTTGTGCTATAATTAGGAGTGGCCGTGAGAAATTGAGGAGCGTCGGGGGGCCCAACAAATTTAGTGTGAAAGACATCGTAATCTGAACCACACCCTAAATAGTTAGTCGTATCGTACCAAATTACATGAAGGTTATCTGAAGGATCTATAGCAAATGCATTACTATAATCGTCTTTTGTACTTCCTGAGGAAACAAGCTGTGGAGCGGACCAGGTGTTACTAGTAGAATCAAAGTATTTGTAGAAAAGATCATAATCAATATAAGAACCGAGAATCTCTGTACCATCCGACCATACAAGATGAAGGGTATCCTTTGAATCTAAGGCCAGATTTGGATAGTTAGAACCGTCAAGCATGTCAACAGTAAGAACAGAGATTATACCCCAAGTATTGCTTTGTTCATCTCGCATCCTGTAGAAGAGAGATTGACCAGCAGGTACTTCTTGATATGCAGTATTATCGCTCCATACAACATGTACTTGTCCAAAAGAATCTACAACAATAGTTGGATTATAAACGTTAAGTGTACTTACGTCCGAAACAACTTCAGTAACACTCCATAACCCAGAAAGAGCATCCTTGCGTTTATAGAAAATGTCATCATCAGATCCTGAACCTAGATAATCAGTGTAATCTCGCCACGTTATGTGGAAATTCCCAGCTGTGTCCAAGAAAGAATCTGCATAAAGTGAGGCACCTGTACTTTCGGTAGAAGCAATTTCAAGAGTACTCCAAGATCCTCCAGAAGGTTTAGATTTGTAAAAAATATCAAAATCTGATCCTGCACCTAAAGTGTCTGTATAATCTTCCCAAACAACATGTAATGTGTCTTCTGAATCTATTGCAAGTGCAGGTTTTGCAGAAGTAGTTGTGCTTTCAACGGAAATTACTTCAGAGATGCTCCAAGATCCTCCAGAAGATTTGAATTTATAAAAAATGTCTTGATCTACTCCTGCACCTAGGTAAACTGTATAATCTTGCCATATTACGTGTAAAGTATCTTCCGAATCAATTGCAAAGGAAGGATGGGTGCCCGAGTTTGTAGTTTCAGTAGATACAACTTCCGTTAAACTCCAAGAATTCGATGATGAGTCCCATACCTTGTAGAAGATATCATAGTCCACATTTGAACCTAAATAGTCAGTTCTATCAGACCATACGATATGAATATTTCCTGCTGAATCTGTTGCACATTGTGGAGATGCTGAATTATCTGTACTTTCAGTAGAAACTACATCTGTGGTCGTCCACCACCAATTTTCATACTCATAAACATTTTCTAAACTTGTGGAAATATCATTGTTGATAAACATACTATTTACATTGCTATTAAACAAAGTCCCAGATACCATAAACAAACAAAAAACTAAACCAAGAGATTTTTTTTTCATTTTTTAACCTCATTTTTTGCTCTTTTTGTATTTAGAGCTATTATCATTCTATAAGTATAAGGGACTTAAAGTTCAAAAGTCTTTTTGGAAGAAAAAAGAAAAACCAATACTAAAAATTCTCAGCAAATATAGTCAGAGGGGAAAGAATATGTTCGTACCTGTTCTATTTATGTTAGAGTTATTGAATCCTAAGATCTTAATGATTGTTCTCGATTTTATTTGGGACATATTTTTATGCAATTCCATTTGTTAACATCTATGTCTTCATCTAATGTAAAAGGCAAGAAAATAACTCTTTTAGTTTTCAGTTCAATATTTATTGTTCTTGGACCTTTATGTCTCATCTTCTTTAATTGGTCCACTGCACTTATGCAACAGATAACATTCGCTTTGTTCAATAATACTACTTCCGCACAGTATATTGTTATGGGGCTTATAGGTTTGTTTCTAATCTTGGGAGTGTTTTTAGGCGTTCTAGGTTTAAAATTTAAGCTATAGGAAAACTAACAATTTACTACACATTATTATATTGATTTTTTTCTTCCATATCCTTTAAATAAAGTTTATAGAGGCGATTAATACCCTTTTATCTTGATAAGATGAAAAAGATAGCCATTTATGTTTTTAATAATGTCGAAGAATTAGGGTTAGATATTGTTTATAACATCTTAAAGAAAACTAAGATACTTAAACAACGAGGATTTCTTCCGATAGACCAACCCTTGGAAGTAGAGCTTATTTCAGATAAAAAAATAGTTGTTGGTACAAAAGATATGCACATCACCCCACATTATATTGGTTTAGATTTTACCGATTATGATATTCTCATTATCCCAGGAGGAAAAGGCATTGATACAGTTGTTCAGAATCAAGCAATTTTGGACAAGATAAAAGAATTTGGTCAAGAAAAACTAATCTGCTCCATAGGTTTAGGTTCGATGGCTCTTGCTCTTGCAGGATTATTGGAAAATAAGAAAGCAACTACTCATCACAAACATTATCAAAGACTGCAAAAGTACTGTAAGGTCGAAGACAAACGTATTGTTGTTGATGGGAACATTATAACAGTAGGTGGAATGCTTTGCGCTGTAGATTTAGCGGAAAAAATTCTTGAAATCAGTTATTCGAAAAGTATTGCAGATATTATTTTAGAATATATAGAAGTTGAGAGAAGGCGTAAAGGAATAAGATTAGATCTAGGAGAATTAGACGAGGAATAATAGAGATTAATCTGTAAACACTTCACTTATTTCTGATATCCATTCAGCTGATTGGTGCTTGAAATATGTCTCATAAAGCTCAGAATAGAGCCCTTTCCGTTTCATCAAGGTTTCATGATCTCCTTCTTCAACTATTTTACCTTGGTCCATAACAATGATCCTGTCAGAATTCTTGATGGTAGTAAGTCTATGAGCTATGACAATAGATGTTCTGTCAGCAAGAAGCTTATCCAGTGCTTCTTGTATCTTCCATTCTGTATAAGCGTCAACAGCTGCTGTCGCTTCATCTAAAATCAATATTTTAGGATTTGCTAATAGTGTTCTAGCAAAGGAAATCATCTGTCTTTGTCCAGCTGAAAGACCTTTTCCTCTCTCACCTAATTCTGTATCTAACCCTTCAGGAAGAGCGTCAATAAATTCTTGTGCTGCAACAATATTGATAACTTTCTCAACTTCTTCTTTGCTTGCTGTTGGATGACCATAGCGAATGTTATCTAGAACAGTTCCACTGAAAAGAAAAACATCTTGACTAACTAAACCTATTTGTGAACGAAGATTATGCAAATCATATTCGCGAATATCAACATCATCGATTTTGATAGAACCTTTGTTAATATCATAAAATCTCATTAACAACGAAGCTATAGTTGTCTTTCCGGCCCCAGTGTGACCAACCACAGCTATCGATTCTCCCGATTTAATATCTAGGGTAATATCTTTCAGAACTGGTACACCTTTCTCGTATTCTTGACTGACATTCTCAAAGGAAATATGACCCTCAAGTTTTTTAATTTCAGGGTTAGCAGGACTAGTAACTGTTATTTCAGCATCGACTATGCTAAATATTCTCTCCATTGCTGCAAATCCACTTTGTATTGTAGAGAACTGAGAAGCCACTCGTACAAGTGGATACAAAAATCTGTTAAGTAGTAACAGGAATAGAAGGATGGTTGAAGCTGTTGCTAAACCACCAAAAATTAGTGAACTACCATATAGAGTTATACCAAAGACACCGATGGTACTGATACCATCCATGAGAGGCCAAACACCCATAACCGCAAAAGCCCGTTTCTTTGCATATTTGAAAGTATCACTATTTATTACCTCAAATTCTTCTTTCGATTTTTCTTCTCTTCCGAAAGCTTTTGCTATAGATATTCCAGAGACACTTTCTTGGAAAGAAGCATTTACTGCACCTATTGCTGCTCTCCAACTTCCAGTCGTCCTTCTTGTTATTCTTCTAAATGTAAGTGCAACTAGAAATACAAAAGGAGCCATAATCAGTGTAACTAGAGTTAATCGCCAATTAACAATGAACATCCATAGGAGAACTGTGACTAATACAAGCAGATTTGAAACGAATTGCGTAACAACATTGAGCATATCTGTTAATTCTTGAGAATCATTTGTTACTCTACTCATTATCTGCCCCGTTGCTTGTTTATCAAAGAACATCAAATCTTGCTCTTGTAAGCTGATATAGGTTTCCAATTGTATTTGTTTGATTACTTTTTGAGTTACGATTGTTACCATAATACCCACTACAACTTGTAGCACCCACAAGAACAGCGATAACAAAACATAACCTATTGCATATGGTAAAACAGCTAACCATCCCGCTTCTGCTTCAAGTAAATCAAAAGAATTCTGCACCATTATTGGTGGGAATATGGTTACTATTGCTGAAGCTATAATCCCTATGATGATGAAAACTAACATGGTTTTGAAAGGACCTAGGTATCTGAAAAATCGTTTAATAAGATCCATATCTGAATACTGACGATCATATGCAACTTTAGGTCCTAAATTACGCATCAATTTAATTCCCCTCCTTAGTTTTCATAGGTGGTAACTCTGAAAATCTTTCGAACAAATTTCTATAATCTTCGTTTACTTGAATAAGATCTTCATGATCACCAAAATCCATTAGATGTCCATTTCTAAGAACAATAATTGTATCTGCATTTTTGATTGTTGCTAATCTGTGTGTGATAATGAAAGTTGTTCTATTTTTCAGCACATTAGCAATAGCTGTTTGTATTTTTCTTTCTGTTTCTGCATCTATAGCACTACTGGCATCATCAAGAATCAATATTGTAGGGTCTACCAAAAGAGCTCTAGCGATTGCAATTCGCTGTTTTTGTCCTCCAGATAATGTTACACCTCTTTCTCCTACAATCTCCTCATATCCATTTTCAAATCCTAAAATAAACTCATGTGCTTGAGCAATCTTTGCAACTTTCTCTATTTCCTTCTGAGTAGCATCAGGTTTACCATAAGCAATATTCTCCCCGATTGTTTTACTAAACAAGAATATTTCTTGTTCTATTACACCAATTTGTTCTCGGAGATTTGATAAGCTCATATCTTTAGTGTTCACACCATCGATTGATATCGAACCCCCTGTTGGATCATAGAGTCGCATTAGAAGTTTCATTAAGGTTGATTTACCAGATCCAGGGTTTCCTATAATTGCAACAGTAGACCCTCCCTTAATTTCTAAGTTTATCTTTTCTAGAGAATTTTTTCTACTACTTTCTCCGTTATATGTAAAAGACACCTTATCGAATTTTATATTTCCTTTAATGTTCTTGAGCTCTTTAGGGC
Source organism: Candidatus Heimdallarchaeota archaeon (assembly GCA_023705905.1). Lineage (GTDB taxonomy): Archaea > Asgardarchaeota > Heimdallarchaeia > Heimdallarchaeales > Heimdallarchaeaceae > UBA460. Next base: position 13,037 of record BPTK01000053.1, on the reverse strand, counting down.
TTGTAGGTTCTGGAACATATTCCTTTCTTTCCATCATCTCATGTATTCGCTTTGCAGCTGCCATACCTACTTGAAACTGTGTAATTGTCCACCCAAATTGCCAAGTAGGCATCATTAAAGTCATCATTAAGAAAACAAATGTTACTAATTGATCGAGTCTCAAATTCCCTGCTGTAACCTCAAAAGCACCCCACAGAAAACTTAAAGCTATAATGAGAACTGTTATTGCAACTGCATAGTATCTTGCTGAGATGATTCCTCTTTGAGTATTTATCTCTCGTAGTTTATCTATTTCTTTATCGAATTCTTTAATCTCATTTTCTTCTTTTACGAAATTTCTGATCACTCTAATACCTGTTATACTCTCTTGTAAACGTGAATTGAGCAACCCGTTTTGTTCCATTTGAGCTTGAGATATAGGTCGCAATTTTTTGTTATATTCTCGGATTGTTATGATGTAAAAAGGTAAAGCCATTAACAGTAATGAAGTTAATTTTGGGCTTATCCATAACATAAGAGAAACGGAAAAAATTAGTGTAAAAGAAGCCTCGAACAAGAATTTAATACCTGGTGCTATGAAGATATTCATTTGTCTTGAATCATAAGTTGCCCGAGCCATAATGTCTCCTACTCGTACTCTATCATGAAATTCTTGACTCTTTTCAAGCATGTTATCATAGAATTCTTCAGTAACATTTTGGGTAACTTTATGAGCTAAAACTTCATTGACGTAACTTTGGGTGAAATCAGCTACAGCTCTGACAATACCTGCAACAGCTATGAGGATTCCAGTTGCTATAACACCACTAAAAGAAGGTGCGTTGAGTTGAAGTATAACTAATCCTGAAGATGTAAGAAAATCGTTTAGTGCACCAGTCTGTTTTACCAATTCTCCAAATATATCTCCTACAAAAAGAGGTGTTATTGATACAGTACCAATGAAGATTATGAGAAATGTCATCAAAATTGTTAACAACGATTTCTCTTTCATCAGGTGTTTCATAAACCACTTCTTGTAACCCAAAATAAACCATCCAATCTTTTTACTTCCAACGAAAAAAAACACATTATATAATAGTTGTCAATTTACTATATCAAAAAAGAAAATGAATGTGAAAGTAGAAAAATTGAAGAGAAAATGATTAATTATTTTGGTAAGCTCTTCTTTGGAGAGAAGTAAACTATCTGCCCATTTTCTACCATAATTTTTCCATCTTTAATTACATGACTGAAGTTCTTGTAATCAGTGATATGGTTGATATTTTCTAGAGGATTTTGATTACATATCAAAATATCTGCGAATTTTCCTTTCTCAATAGAACCAATTTTTTCATCCATCCATATAGCTCTTGCACCTTCAATAGTTGCTGCTTGGAGAGCTTGAGTAGTGTTCATACCAACATCTTCAACCATTAGACGTACTTCATTTCCTGTATTCCCATGATAATTACCAGGAGTACCAGCATCAGTTCCTATTGCTATTTTCACTCCTCTCTCAAAGGCTAATTTATGACTTATTTTCATCTGTTTGTCTACTTCAATAGTCTTCTTTTGAACTTCAGGAGGCATCATTTGCATCAATGTAGGACTTACAAGACTCATTGCAGCTGTTTGAGTAGGAATAATGTATGTATCATTTTTTAATAACAAATCTACAGCTTCTTCATCAAGAAAACTTGCATGTTCGATTGTATCTATTCCAGCTTTTACAGCTTTGACAATACCTGCTTTACCATGGGCATGACTTGCTACATGCATATCATTTCTATGAGCTTCTTCTACTATCGCTACTAGTTCTTCTTCGGTCCATAGAGTGAAACTAACTTTTGATTCCATTCCATGTAAAACTCCTCCAGTTGTTGCAGTTTTAACATACTGAGCACCTCTATATTTCAAATCTCGGACCGCGTGTTTAACAGCGTCAACTCCATAAGGAACTTGATCATGTTCTCGGTCAAAATTAATCATATGATCTGGCGCTACAGCTTCCTGATTTCCCCACTGCCATATACCTTTATCTGTTACAACTAGTCTAGGTCCTGCAACCACTCCTTGATCAATTATTCTTCTCAGAGCAGGAGCTACTCCAGGATAACAACCAGCATCTCTTACACAGGTAAAACCTGTCTGTAGATGCTTTTGAACATTGTTGAGCGCAATGTAATGGTACATGTCAGTTTTTGTTCTTAGCTGCTCTCTTTCGTATTGAGGAGTGCCTGTTACATAGATATGAACATGACATTCTACCATTCCAGGCATTGCAAACTTGCCTGTAGCATCAATTACATTGTCTCCTTCCTCTTTTTCGTACTGATCTGTAGGTCCAACCCAGAGAATTTTTCTGTCCTTAACTACTATACTTGTATTTGGATTAACTTTTCCAGAAATAGAATCAAAGACATTACCTGAATTAATTACCAATCTTTCTTCCTTTACATTCATGGTTGGAGGTTTTACTCACAATTTAAAAACTTTAGCCGAAAGTTCCTAATTGGGTTCTTTACTAGTTCTATCGTCTATTCTTTCTTCTTCTAAAGACAAAAGCTGCCGTAGTTACAAGAAGGACAATCATGGTAGGGACAAAATTATATCCACTAGCTGCTTCTAGACCTAATCCTTTCACCTTTAAAATCTCTAATCCAACACCTTCTGTGGTTAGGAATACATATTCGTTCCTAATTTCTAATTCTTCTGCATAACCATCAGTTTGATATTCCGCTAACAATGTAGGATTTGTCTTTGTAGAGACATCAAACAACTGTAATCCTGCAAATCCATTGCCAAGAAAGACCGTATCTTCCACAACAACTAGAGCCATAGATTGTTCATTTTCATCAACTTCTCCAACTAAGGTAGGATTGGAAAAATCTGAAAAATCAACTATTGATAATCCTTCATGTGAACCTGCTAAATATACAACATTGTCCTTAACTTTGATATCATAACATTCCTTGGTTGTGTCATAGAAAGATACTAGAAGAGGCGAGCTTGGATTCGAATAATCATATACTTCAAGATTACTGGATAAAGAAGTATGGTTCCAATTTAGAACATAAGCATAAGTTTCTTCGATAAAGAAATTATGAGCATTTCCATTTCGAATTATTCTACTGAGATTTATAGGATTACTTGGATTAGAAACATCAAGAATATTGAACCCATCATCTCTTCCAACGAAAACAGTATCTTCATAAATCCCTACAGCTCCAGTATTGATCCCAACGAATTCGCTTAATTTTACTGCATTAACTGGATTACTAACATTATAGATTTGCAAACCTGCGGTCCATGCAGCAATGTAGGCTATACCATCTTGAACTTCAAAATAGTGAGGAAGATAAACGCTAAAATTCGCAACTAATATTGGATTTTCAGGATCACTAATATCAACAGAGTGAATTAAACTTTTTCCATAATCAGCGATGTATGCATAATTTCCTTCTATTGCAATATCAAATAAATAATCACCAAATTCAACCACGCCTACTTGTTCTAAGCTGATGGAAGCTGCTTGAATAGGAGAACAGAATGAGCCGAGTAAGAATATACTAAATAATATTGGGATGACGGTAGATTTTCTAATTAGGAACATTGTAAGCAGAGAAATCTCTATTCAAATACTTATTAATTTATGCTACATCTTTCAGAAAAATTTTTAGTAGTTTGAACAAATGATTGTATATGGAATACAAGGATAAAATATTGAGTAGGATAGATAAGCTAGAAAAATCTACAAAATTATTTTTAGATCTACCTAATGACAACAAACTACCTAATGGATGGGGAAAGAGAGAACTAGCAATTCATCTCTTTTCTTGGGATGGTGAAATGGTCGAATATTCTGATAATTTAAGACGAGGTAATACTTTCGATTGGAATGAAATTCTTGCAGAAGATTCAGATATTAATGAAGTGAATAAAAAGCATTTAGATGAGAACGAGGATCTTACTTTCGCAGAAGCTATTGAGATTTTCACTAATACTAGACAGGAGTTAATAGCTACTTATGTTGATATAGTTAATAATCACTACCAAGATGAGAAGTCTTTCGTGGATTATTTTACCCTATGGATGCATGATTTACATCATCTAAAACAAGCGGGAATCGATACAAAAAAACTTGAAGAGAAATAATCTCTTCTTTTTCTCTATACAGTTTGTGTTTGTGTTTGTGTTTGTGTTTTTGTTTGTCCTACAAGAGTTAAGATCCCACCAACAAAAACGAAAATTCCGCCAGTTCCACCAGTGATAACACCTATTACTATGAGAACAACAGCTAACCATACGCTATCTTTAATCCAAGGACCAGTTTTGACTTTTTTCTGTAGCCAGTCCCAAATTAGAAATAAGACCAGAATTCCTAAGAGTAGTGTTATAAGTCCATTTAGCCAATAGATACTTGTAAATGCGAGAAAAGATATGCTCCCCACAGTTCTTAAGGCATTTACAACTTGACCAATAATCAGTAATATACCTTGAACAACAAGGATGAATCCTCCTATCAAGGAGTTGATGTATCCGCAAGTTGAACCACAGATTTTAATGTTTGACATAAATAATATTTTGAATTGGTCTATATAAACATGAAGTTCTTAATTTATTTAGTTTTTCTTGAATACTAATGCTTGCTAAAGTTCAACTGGTAAGAAAACCAATTTCCAAATTCTTCTTCTAGAATTAAACTTGCTTCATCTGCCCATTTCTTTTCTGTTCTTCTTAAAGGATAATCTGGGTCTATAAATAACTCGCATAAGGAAATTATTCCTCCTGGTTTGAGTATGCGTTTAAATTCCTTCAAAACCTTTACTGGTTTTGGTATTTCAGGTAAACAAGCGATTGCAAAGATTATATCAACAGAATTATCGTCAAAGTCAAGATTATATGCATCATCTAGTTTAGGTATGATGTTCTTTATTCCAGCTTCATCGATTCTCACTTGTAGTTTATCAAGAATGGGTTGTTGAATATCTATTGCATAAACTACACCTTCAGGCTCTATCTTCCTTGCTACAGCTTTTGTGTAAGAACCTTTTCCTGGTCCTACCTCAACTACTATATTTCCTGGAGCAGCACCCATTCTTTGTGCAATTTGATCAGGTTTTTGAATATATTTTCTTCTTACTGGATTATCAATTACTTCTGTCATAAAATGAGGTATTGGGAAAGGATATATTCTTCTTGCAATTTTAGCAATAACGAAAGTCCAGATAATGGGAAATAGTAGGATTCCAAGTATAATAAGAAAGACTAGTAAAGCTGTATTCATATAACAAAAAAGTAAGAACTGAATTTAAATATATTCGAAAGAATTTGATAACCAAAAATATTGATAAGAAAGATTGACCAACTTCACTCTTCAGTTCTATTCTAAGTCAATTTTTTTCGACAATTAAAACAGAATTCATCTTTACTAGTATTTGTTGTGCTACAAAAGGGGCAAACAACAGCTTCAGCTTGAATGACATTAGACGGCTTAAAACCAGATTTTCTTTCGTCTTCCGTAATATAGGAATAATCAATTTTTTCAGAAAGATCTTCTATTTCTTTTTCCTCTTTTTTCTTTTTTTTCTTGGAAGATTTCTTTGGCATACAGATGAAAATGAGCATTGAACAATATAAACATCTCGAAATTAAAACCACAAACCTTTTTTCATCTAGAGTTCAGAAAAACATAATGAAATCTGACTTATCAGTAGATTTAGAGAAACTTACTTGGATAGAAGCTGAAGAAGCAATAAAAAAACACGAGGTGGTTCTCATAGCTCTAGGAGCCAGAACAAAAGAGCATGGACCTCATCTTCCCCTCAACAATGATTATACTATGGCAGAATATCTTAAAAATCAAGTATCCGCGCAAGTGCCCGTAATCATTCTTCCTACTTTGCAATATGGATACTATCCTGCATTCTTAGAATATCCGGGTTCTATATCTCTTCAACATGATACTTTCAAAAATGTCATAATTGATATTTGTAGTTCGTTTGAAAGATATGGGATAAAGAAGTTCTATGTTCTCAATACAGGTGTTTCCACACTTCGACCTCTCAAAGACGCCGCTGCAGAGCTAGAGAAAAAAGAGATTACTCTTAACTATTTTAACATCCTTGAGACAGATAAGAAGTACTCCAAGAACTTACTTCAACAAGAAGGAGGAACACATGCAGACGAAGGAGAAACTTCTATCATGTTACACATTGCTCCTGAAAGTGTAAATATGAAGAAAGCTGTGAAAGATTATGATAACAGACCGGATAGAAAAGGTTTAACCAGAGATCCAGAGGGGAATGGGATGTATAGTCCAACTGGTATCTGGGGAAATCCAACTTTAGCTACAAAAGAAAAAGGGGAAGGATTAACTAATTCTATAATTGAAGATATCATAACTCAAATAAAATACTTGAAATCACTCTAAAACAGCTGTTCTAGAGGTAAATTTTCATTTCTTTGAAGGAGTCTTCTGACAACACAAAAACAACGGCGCAATTACAATCGTATTATCTTACCACACGAAATATTTTTTACGTGGTAAGATTTTTTCCAAAAATATTTTGCGTCATAGTCGAAAAATTTTATTGTTTTCTTAGAATCTTCCCTTCTAGAACCTCTTGTTGTTTTCCTTTCTCCACTGCTATTTTACCATTTACAATGACATATTCTATTCCTGTTGAGAATCTATGAGGTTCTTCATATGTAGCTTCATCATTAATTGTTTCTGGATTGAAAATTACCACATCTGCCCAGTAATTTTCCTTTATTAGTCCTCGTTGCTTTAGATCCAATTTCTTTGCTGGGTATCCAGTCATTTTCCAAATGGCTTTTTCTAGTGATAACCATTTTTCTTCTCGTACATATTTCCCTAGCACTCTTGGGAATGTCCCATAAAATCGTGGGTGGGGTTTTCCAAAACTTAATGGTCCCTCTGGAGAAACACCTGAACCATCTGTTGCTATCATGCTATACTCACTTGTCATGATCCTCTTGATATCTTCTTCACACATGCCTTCAATGGTAATCCAAACTTCTCCCTTCTCATCAAGAATTAGACTAAAGAGAGTTTCAAAATCATCTCTTAGATTTCGGATTTTTGTTATTTCAGCAATATTTTTCCCTTCAATATCTAACCATTTCTCAGTCTTAACTGAAGAGATGAAGATTTTCTCAAACCCTTGATGTTTGGCAAAGTTCTCGTGATCTGTTAATCCTTCTTCCATCTCGTTTTTGATTCTCTCTCTTACCTTCTCATCACTCAATCTTTCAAGTATTGAATCAATGCCTCCCACATGAACCCATGGAGGGAGGAGAGTGATTAGAGAGGTCATACTTCTATTGTAAGGGTATTGATCACAAGTTATATCTAAGCTTCTTTGATTTGCTTCATGAATAATCTGCAGTGTTTTCTTACTTACTCCCCAATTAGTGATCCCCGAAGCTTTATGATGAGCAATTTGACCTCTTTTACAACCGGACTCTTCAACTATTTGAATAAATTCTTCAACAGCTTCAATTAATTTCGCTCCTTCATCACGGATATGAGAAAAATATATTCTATCATATTTTGCAACTATCTTAGCGAGCTCAATCACTTCAGCTGTTTTAGCGTAAACTTGTGGAGAATAAATTAATCCTGTACTCATACCAAAAGCACCAGCTTTCAAAGATTCTTCGACATAAGATTGCATTTTGGCTGTCTCTGCAGCTGTTGGGGGACGGTCTTCATATCCTGGTCCTCCAGCAAGACGGATAGCACCAAAACCTACAACAGGAACAATATTCATTGAACATTTTCCTTTCTCCAGTTCTTTCAGATAGTCCCCAAAACTCCTCCATGAAAGATCTATCTCAACACCTGGAGGACTCCACATGTCAACCTCTTTTTTGAAAAGGTCAAAAGTTTCGTCACTGATAGGTGCAAGGGAAGAACCACACTGTCCCACAGCAGCTGTTGTTATACCTTGAGTAATCATAGATTCAAGTTTGTTACTAATAGGAATATTGCTGTCAGAGTGACTGTGGATATCTATAAAACCAGGAGAAATAATTAACCCTTTTGCATCAATTACTAAGGTTGCTTTATCTAAGATTTCTTTGTCAATTTTAGTTATTTTTCCATTTTTTATTGCTAAATCTGACCGAGTGGTTGGATCTCCCGTACCGTCAGCTATTCTTCCATTGGTAATAACAATATCATAAACCATTTTGCTCGAATGAATTCACCCAACCTTGTTTATAACTATTGCTGGTCAACAGATAGTTTTAAAAGGGAATCTTTTTGTCGAAGAAAAGATTCGACAAAATTGTTGAATCGTTTTAGAAGAAAAAACTATTGAGTAGTAAGAGATCGTAAAACTAGCTTTTGTTAATGTTGTCGTATGTTAGAGACGACTATTATTGTATCTAGTCGTTGTTAGAAACAACTTAGGATGTTAATGCTTACTAAAAGGGTTAAGAAGAAAAATAAGAGCACCACTTTAAATAGTGGGTAGATAAGTCGTATCACAGACACGACTTAAAAGTTAATAATAAATTTTACCACCAAGCCTTGAAACTTTTGTAAGGGTTATTACTTGTGAGATATTTTCTGAGTTTATAGAGTTCCCTTAAAGATGAGTTGAAAGTGTGTGTGAATAATGAGTTTGGGAATCTTTAATTCAGTAATCAAACCGCCTAATTAATCATTTACAATAGATTCTTTTCTCTTGGGTACTCAATAATACAGTTACTCTTTTTTTTTGAACATGTGACCCTTTGAGTTGAAAAAAGTTGAGAGTATGAAAGATGATGAAAAGGGGAAAGACCACTGAAAACTGTTGTTTATGTTGTAGATAAGATACTTGATTTCCTTCTTCTGAGAAAAGCTAATCCAAATAATGCTAGAATCCCTGTTAGATAATAATAAGGAACCGGATAATTTTCTGGATCGAGTGGATCGTTTTCTTTTTCAACTTCTTCTCCATCAGACCAACCATCACCATCTGTATCTTGGTTTCTTGGGTTTGTACCCCAGTAATATTCTTCATAATTTGTTAATCCATCTTCATCAGCATCCTCTTCACTATCATCGATACAAGGGTTAAGATTGTATTGCACTTCCCAACCATCAGGCATTTTATCTTCGTCTGTATCTTCTCTTTTAGGGTGAGTTCTCAATGTATATTCTTCAAAATTTGTTAGTCCATCTTCATCAGCATCAAGTAAAGAATCATTATTAGAAGGATTAAGTCCAACTTTAGTTTCCCAGTTATCAGCCATACCATCATTATCAATATCTACTGTAGAATTTAGCACCATTGGATAGGGATCTGTTCCATTCGCATTTCAGTCAATATAATAATACATATAACCTATCCAATCTGACCAATAATTCCCGTCAAGTGTTTCAGGATTATACCAGATGTTATGAACACCATTATCATAGCTTTGAGAATTATCTCCTATATTTGATTGTAATATATTTTGATAAACAGAATTGCTTTTTGTACCTGTTCCTAAATAAATACCATAATCTGCATTGTCTTTAAGATGATTAAAGCTTAGAGTACAAGAATATGTTTCTATAGAGAGAGAGATACCAGAATAAGTATTATCTGAGCATAAATTATATGAGCAATAAGACTGAGAAGAATCCCATAAGCAAATTCCATCAAAATCATTATCAGAACAAGTATTTTGTGAAATATTAGAATTAGATGAAGAAACTGTTCTAACACCATAGTTATTACTATAACAGAGATTATCCATTACACTAACTCCTGAGCATTCAAATAGATGTATTCCATCTCCAAAGTTATTAGAACAGGTGTTACCGATTAGCGTACTAGAATCTGAACCATCCAATTTGATACCATTATAAATGGAGTTGATACAACTGTTATTTTCGAGAGTAATTCTGGAACATTCAGAAATCAGTATGCCGTTATAGTCATTATCATCACAGAAATTATTGATAAGACTAATTCCATAAGAGACTGTTAAAATAATCCCTTCTTTTTCATTTTGAATGCAAGTATTGTTGAGTAAAACTGATTCCGATGAAGTAATTTCAATTCCGTAAAAATTGTTGTTTATACAAGTATTGTTGATTAATTCTATACCAAATGCACTATAAGGAATTCTTATACCAGAAAAATAATTATTCATAATTGTATTATTAATTATTTTACATGTTCCTTTCCCTACTGAAAAAACGTCTATTCCTGACACTGTTGAGCTAATATAGCAATTTTGAATGATAAAATGCTTTGTTGTTCCTGTAACAGAAATACCACTATAAATTTGATCTTCTGTTATATTATAATTTTCAATTCTGTATGGTTCTTCTTGTGTTCCAGTTCCAGGTAAACCAAGAGAGACAAAATCTTCATCGCTATTTATTCTTATTACTTCATGGTCTTCAAGATTATTATTAATTAGAGAAGAATAGAAAAAACCTTCAGTTTTTGCCTTTAATTGATAATCATTAATTGTACATGTGAACAAAAGCAGAATGATAAACATTTTTCCACCAGTTCGTGGCATAGCTCATATTGTATGTTTTAGTTTTTAAATTTAACCCAAAACAAAAGTAGAGTTTCTAATATTTTTTAAATTCTTAAAGATTACTTTTTTCTTTTTTTCCTTCTTTGATAGCCATGTCTGATAAAAAAGGCAGGATTACCTGTACCGTCAACTATCTTTCCATTATTAATAACAATATCATAAACCATTTTACTCGAATGAATTCAAGCAACATTGTTTACATTGGTTCTGTCTGTTTTGAAAAGGCCCCCATACTTTTCTCTATTTTGTATATATTTTCTTTTAACATTTTCAAACATTATATCAAAATCGCTTGGTATAGATACTGAAAAAAAATGTCTTTGAAAATACATGTAAACTCAACTATTCAATAAGAAAATCAATTATTTATAGTTTTGCAGAAAAAGAGTATAAAAGGAGAATTTTTATCTTCTTCTTTTCAGAAAAACAGGTATGCTTATTCCTCCTGCTACAACAACTAGTCCAGCAATGGACAAACCTATTACAAGGCCTAAATTAGAACCAGAATCCAATATAGTGAAATGAGTATAACCAGTAAATTCGTTGCCTATTTTGAGATCTAAACCAGAATCATCTAAATCACTCGAAAGAAGAAATTCAAGAGATAATTCAATAGTGCTTGCAGCTGGGAAAGCATTAGTAGAAGCAACAATAAATCCTGAAGATGTAAGAAGGTTTATTTTCTCTAGCGTACTTATTCTAGGACTCCAATTTATACAATCAAAATTTAAACCTATTTTATTACCTGCATTTGTACCACCAGCAGTTACTTCTATGCCAATTTGAAGTCTGGGAGTATTGTCAAGCAAATAAAAGAATCCAGGTTTGATGTCTTCCCATAATGATTGAATATAAGCTGATTCAGGGGAGAAATAGCCATAGATTTCTGTCCATTCTAGAATTCTATGAGTCGAGTTATCTATAATGATTGATTCAGCTAAAGCTCCAACTGATGAAGCGTTACGATAGAGTTCAAAAGTTATTGGTGCAATACTTCCACGCTCGTGATACATCCAATTATCCCATCCTCCAGCAAGAGCACTGGTTGCTGCTACAGGATTAGGGGTTTTAGAATTATAATAAGTACCTAAATTGAAAGAAGCAGGTAATATCTCTTTATAATCCTGTACCATATCGGTGTAAAGGAACGGTTCAGCCCACCCTCCTGCAGGATTATCTGCAAAATATGTTGCATTGATTCCTGAATGAAGAGAATAGGCCATAGCAAATCGGTGCTTAAGAGCAAAATCTCTGAAAGCTTGTGTTTCAGGTTCAGAGAAAGGTGCACTTCCGGGATAAACCTGTGAAGTAGTATCGGGTGACCATCCTGTTCCGTCTCTCCAGAACATGTCATAATTTCTATTGAGATCAGTAAGACCTATTGGATCCTCGTTAATTTTCCCATCCCCATCATTGTCTATACCTTCATAGTAAGTATGAGAATAGAACAAATCCCCACCTACTTTATCAAACACATCAAAAGAGGAAATTATACCATCTAGATTAACATCTTCCCATGTGTCTTCATCGACAAGAGCATCACCGTCATCGTCAAAAGGTCTCAAGTTCTTCCTCAACCAATGATCATCTAGATCTACATACCTATCAAGACCATCAGGATTTAGTGTAGGTATAACATAGATTTCTTGCGTATCAATGAACTTAGTAATGTCATCATCCACTTTATAATTATTTAGCAGATATATGATGAATCTTAGAGCTGCTTCAGCTGATATTGGCTCTCTTGCATGATGCTGTGCTACTACCAGTGTCTTTGCTTTCTGATTTGTTCTTAATTCATTTGTAATTTTCAGAGCTGTAAGGTTTTTACCTAGATAGCTCTGCCCGATTACTTCCATATCAATCAATTCAGGAACTAACTCATGAAATCTGTTTATTTCCTCATCAATTTCTGTTGAATTATGGTAATAATTGTAATATAATAAAGAAACATTATCCCAGTCTCTTTCCAATTCTGGATATGTTTCCATTTGGATAACTATGTCACTACTGAAGCCATATACTTCCAAAGAGAATCCTGAAAGTAAAGTGATAGAAAAGAGAATTAAGAAGCGTAACCTTGTTTGGGCTTTATTTCTACTCATAGACGAATATAAGATTGAACACTTAAATAGTTTAAGAAGACCAAAACACTCTTTTTTATCTCTACAAAACAATCTTCAACATATTTATAGAGGTCTTTATTCTCCTCCCCTTATGAGAGACAAAAGCAGTCAGATAATCCCTGTTCAACCAGAGGAAGGTTTACCTCTAGTAGATTGTCATTGTCACTATCCAGATAAAGAGCCATACAGGAAACCTCTGATGTCTCATCAAGCTGAGTATGAGCTATTTTTTAAAGAGAACAATGGTCAATTTATCATTGCTTGTGGAAGTAATTGGGATTACGAATTCATTCAAGAATTCATGGAAACACATGACAGAATGTATTTTACAATGGCTATAGGGAATCCTTCAGACAGACGTTCTTCAGAGAAATT
>BPTK01000052.1 GCA_023705905.1 Candidatus Heimdallarchaeota archaeon | reverse complement strand
ATTCAAGCTTCCTTGAAGGAATTATTGGAACTTTTACTTCAGGAGGAGAACTTCAAAGATTTCTTGAAGTATCCACTGAAACACTAATGGAGGATAAAGTCCAAAGTGAAAGGAATTTCATCGAAACCCTAGGCATCATGGCTGAATTGTTTATGGTTCTAGGTGTAGTGTCTCCGATCTTCTTTATAGTTATTTTAGCTATGATGTCAATGCTTGGAGGAGCTGGAGCTGATAATTCCACAGTAATGATGGCAGTTTTAGTTTATATAATTATTCCAGTTTCAGAATTGGCAATTATTGTGCTAATAGACGCACAACAACCAGAAATGTAGGTGAATGAGATGTCAGTAGGCGAAGAAGTAGAAGTAGAAACAAAACAATTTCAGATTACTCAAGATGTGATTTATTGGGTGATAGCTATTGCTTCCGGAGTTATTTTAGTAACTCTTGGGTTAGTAGATGTTATCGCAACAATTAACGGTGGAGACTTCATAACAATTCTAGACATAAATGATTTTGTTATCTTGGCAATAATCGTTGTTATAGGCATTCCCACATTTTTAATTGTTTTAAGAGAAGAAAGAAGACAAGTGAGAATTGACGAAAATTTACCTTATCTCCTTCGAGAGATTAGTAATGCACAACGAACAGGTATGAGTTTACCTAGAGCAATCCAAGAATCTGCTAAAAGACACTATGGACCTTTAACTCCTGAACTACGAAAGATGTCAAGTAAAATCACTTGGGGAATACCATTCAGCAAAGCAATGGAAGATTTTCAATCAGCAGTTAATACTCCTTTGGCCCAAAGGGCAACTATCCTTATTCTAGAAGCAGAAAGGTCTGGAGGAAATCTCGAAGAGATTTTTGAAGCAACAGAAAATCATATTCAAACCCTGCTTAATCTTAAGAAAGAAAGAGAGGGAGCAATGAAGCCTTATGTTTGGATAGTCTATGCTTCCTATATAATATTCATCATGGTTGTTGTAATCTTATTCATAACATTCTTTATTCCATTTGGTTCAGCAAATATCTCTGCAGATCAAACGGGTGGTATGTTTTTAATGGAGATAGATTTAGATACGTTGGAGATATTATTTCTACACATGCTTGCTGTTCAAGGCTTTTTCTCAGGTCTTGTAGCAGGAAAGATGTCAAAAATGTCCGTAAAAGCTGGGTTAATGCACTCTGTTGTGATGATGTTTATCGGTTGGTTTGCATTTAAAATACTTATTCAACCTGACAATCCATTAATTGCTATAAATGTTTAATAAACGGTGAAACTATATGCCTAAATTAGAAGATGATGTTAAATCTCTAAAAGATGACCTAGAGGAAGTTAAAAAAGTAGTAAATCAAATCAGTTTTAATGTTGTACGATTGATGGGTACATTGGAAAAAACTGGTGGAACAAGCTCTTCAAGTACTTCTTCTGAAGGATCTGTTGGTGGTTCTGTTTCTGTTGATTTAGGTCCTTTAGAGGACAAGATTGATAGAATAGAATCAATGATGAGCACAAAAACAGATTTAGCCGGTCTCAAAGAACAAGTTGAAAATCTTGCTTCTGAAAAGATAAAAAATGCTGAAAATATGCAAGAACGAGCTAATAATCTTCTAGAAAAGGGTATGGAATTAGTGGAACTAGAAGCTACTCTTGCCGAGATAAAATCGCTATTAGAAGAACGTATATTGGGCGATGAATCAGAAGATAAAGGAGAATAAAAATTGACAAAATCTAATCTGAAGCATTTGTTTAAGAGATTCAGAAAGAGTAAACTTGCTCAAATTAGAGGAGTTGACTTTGCTTTAGCTATGCTAATTTTTATTATAGCATTTAGTCAAGTTGTATTGGTACTAACAAATCTGCTGATTCCTTCACTTATTCAAATGGAAACCTATTCGAAGGAACAGGATTTAAACAGGTTATATAACAATGTCTTTCTTACAGAGGGAACTCCCTCCAATTGGGGTCAGATTGGAACAGCTTCAATGATTGATTTCCGCTTAGGTTTAATGAACAATCAATTTTCTCTTGACTACACAAAAGTTAACAGATTAGCTTCTGGCATAACAAGCTATTGGAGTGTAAATTATATTAGCATTAAAACGTCCTATGGATTAGTTAACGATTTTGCCTTTGAAATTAGCTCAGCAATTCGTGTATCAGTTGATGAATATACAGCTTCTTTTGGCAACATAAATCTTTATGGCTCTGTTAAGGAATTCCAAACTAATATAGAAGATGCAAAAATCTGGGCATTTGTTATCGATGCTGATGGTTCCGTTACAACAAACTCTACAACAACACAAAATATCTCTGGATCTATCAGCTATCACTCTTCATTCTCAGCAGCAATTAGTGACTATTACACAATTGTAGTTTTTGCTGAAGTTGGAGAAGTTTATCAAGATTATACTGTTATGAGAATATACAAAGGAGGAGGATTAGATTATTCAGAAATAGCGATGGACTATACTCCTTTTGTAAGAGAGAATACTGCTGTGGATTATAGTGCAGTTGATGTTAGTGTAACTAGAGCTCCTTTGAGTGATGTAGCCAAAGCTATAGTTGTTTTTCCATTTGAAGATCCAAGTGTTTCCTATTTTAGTCAAGATCTACAACAAATAGGTAGCGTTGAAGGAGAAATTTATTTTGGTGAGCAAATAGCTATGCCTGCTAATGGTTTGTCGGTGATTGTTGTTCATGAGCGAGAAAATACCAAATATAGGGCAGGATATCTTGGTGTTCCTATGTTTTTAAGAGAGTCTGATGGAGGAATTTACGGACCTTATTCCAATATCAATCAAGAGACTTACATATCTGAAACTTATACAATGAATATACGAGGTCTACTAGTTAAGTGTCGAATTTGGTACTGGTGATGAATATGAGAAGGAAAATAATGAACAAAAAAGGTCAGCTGTTTATTATTGAAGCATTCATTGCAGTTTCTGTAATGATTATCATGGTTACTGCTTTATATGAAGTGCGAATTGCCACACAACCTCCAATTGCTCCAAGTTACAACGTTGAATTGTATAAAGTTATGACAACTTTAGATACTAATGGGCAATTTAATGAATTTTTAATAGCACTTAATTCTGGAACAGCTGGAGAAATAGCCTCAATAAAAACTATAATTGAACAAGCTATTTCAGGAACACTTCCGGATAATGGTAGATTTACGCTTTATTGTCAAAATCTTGTAACGGAGGAGGTTCTGGCAAACAGTTGGATAAATGAAGACTACACTTCTACAGGGGAATCTATGGGCGTAGATTATCTTTTAATGTCTAGAAATGGTGATTATACTCCTCACCAAATTCATGTCCAATATTGGTTGATAGGTGTTTAAAATGGGTAAAAATATATTCAAAGCGAGAAATAGAAAAGGGCAAGTTTTTCTTCTCCTATCAATAGTTATCCTAATTTACTTGGTACTTCTATCAACAACAGTATATAGAATTACTCAAAATCCATATGTAGTTCCAGCAGCTAACCAAGAACAAATTAATTTCTATGTAGAGAATTCTATTTCTTCATTAGAACAACTTGTTGATGTTGCAATCTCTCAATACTCAAGAAGCTATACAGTAAGTAGCATTATTTTGTTAATAACTGAAGGGATTACTACAATAGAATCTTTCCTTGATGGGCATAATTTACCATCAACATTAACTTTCGATAATTCAACATTTAGTATATCAAACTCCAGCACATCTGCAAATCCAACTTATATTACTTGTTCCATGGAAGTATCAATTCATATAGATAGTCCAGATTATTACTTTGATGCAACATTCGTTTTTGATGCAACATATTATCTGGAAATATCAGAAACAGTAGGGACTGAAAATTATATCTACGTATATAAGATTAGCAATGGTTATAGAACCATTATCGACGAAGCAACAATCAGTATAGAACCTACAACTCCCGTGAGTAACCTTTTGGATGGAAGATATGAAGCAGATTTACAAGTTGGACAAGTAATATCTGCAGTATTGCCTAATAACATTTTTTTGTGGTTAGAAGTGTAAACAGGATTTACCTCTACTCACTCAACCTCAATACTATAATCTTTCTCCTTATCTTCACTGTCTTTGACTTCAATGATGACTTCTAAAACACCGTTTTTGTACTTAGCTTTGGCAGTATTGATGTTGACATCAACGGGTAAACTCACAGATTTTTCATATTTTCGGGATTGAGAATGAGCTTTTATGGTTAGAGTTCTCTCAGATCCACTTAGCTTGATATCTCCTTTATTGATACCTGGAACTTCAGCGATCACCCTTACTTTGTCTCCTTCTTTGAAGACATCAATTAACGGTTCCCTTACATCTGTAGTTTCGATGTCACCATATGCTTTAGGTTTGACATTGCCAAATTGACCAAAAGTAGGTTTTCCATCAGGTCCAACACCAATGTTGAAACCAAAGACATAGGGGTTATTCATCATATCTTCAAGACTACCTGAATCCATCCCTTCCTCTATATTTTTCATAAGATTTTTCATCAATTCATCCATGATTTTTCCAAAGGATGATCCTTTGAAATATGGTAAGAATTTTTCCATTATTTCATCGATGTTACTAAAATCTCCACTTATTTTAGATAAATCAAATGGAAATGCGAAATCGTCATCTCTATCATCTTCGGGTTTTTTCTTTTTCTTTTTATTATTATCGTCATCTGAATTCAAGTTGTTGCACCTATGTTTAATACATTGAAAACTTTGTTTTCTAAATATTTAAACCCAATTATTTGAATAAAAATGCAAAGCAAAAAATAAAATGTAAAGGAAGGAAAAAAGAGATTATGCTTTTAGTCCCTTTCTAGCTTTTTCTAAAGCTCTATCTGGGTCAGAATTATACTCTTGAATAACAGAAGCTACATCCTCGAAATATCTGATACGTTTCTTAACCATCCATCTTAGAATGGTTTTTCTTCTTTCTAATTCATCGAAGATTTCTTGTTCTTCCAATCCTGTATTTTCCATTATTTTCTCGAGAACATAACTTCTCCCAAAGTAAATGTAAGTATCATCTCTTGGGTTCCATTGATACAGTTTATTTGTCAATATTTCTTCTGTTACGGGGTCAAGGCCAATCAATTCTGTTACAGATTGAGTTCTGCGAGCGAATTTAGATTGCAAGCGAACTTTACGAACAACATGGATTAAATCAAGAGCTTTCATCATTGAACGTGGAATGTTCATTGGCTTACTTTCTAATCTGTGAATGACACCTTCAACAGAATCACCATGAATAGTTCCCAAACCTCTGTGACCTGTACTCATTGCTTGGAACATTGCGTAAGCTTCATCACCACGGATTTCTCCTACAATAATATAATCGGGTCTCTGTCTCATTGCCGCACGAAGAAGTTCATACATGGATATCTGTCCACGTCTGTATCCGGTTTCAGTTGTTTCACCAAAGCCTGAACGAACAACACTTGGTATCCAGTTCTCGTGTGCAAGATTCAATTCAGCAGTATCTTCAATAGTTACAATCTTCAAATCTGGTTTAATCATCATAGATATGGTGTTGAGAAGAGTGGTTTTACCAGCTGCAGTACCTCCTGCAATAAGGGTACTAACATTATGTTCCATTGTGAACCAATAATATGCAGCTATGTCTAAATCTATTGTATTGTATAACACAAGATCTGTAATTGTAAATGGATCTGCTTTGAATTTTCTAGCTGTGAATGTAGATCCTCTTTGAGTTACTTCTTTTCCGTAAGTTAGCTGGATTCTGCTACCATCTGGTAAAGAAGCATCCAATAGTGGATTGGCAATACTAATATGTCTGTTTGCTCTTTGAGCCAATTTTATGATAAAACTATCTAAAACAGTTGCAGTATCAAAGGAAACGTTGGTTGCAATTGATTCATACTTCCTGTGCCATACATAGATTGGGATACCTACACCATCACATGAAATATCTTCAATATTTGGATCTAGCATAAAAGGTTGGATTTTGCCATAACCTATTAAATCGCGAGCTAGATAATACATAATTTTCTCAAATTGTGATTCATTTAGTGAAATACGGTATCGTTTGATAATATCAACAATTTTCTTTTTAAGAAACTCTTCAGCTTTTTCTGTGGATTTTAGAACGGAAAGATCAACATCAAGTTCATCAATCATAATATCTAAAATTTTCTTATATATTGCTTGTTCTTTACTGTCGAGTGGGATTTCAACTACCATATATTGCGTTCTTTTAGAAACTGGGTCAGTTTGTATTAACACATATGAAAATGGAGGACTGACAGGATATGTTTCTTCAAGAATCGGAACAGCAGCTGTATCAGTAAAAGCTTCGCCTGTATCTTCTTGCATAAATCATTATTGTGATTTACTCTTTTTAAATGTATTTTTCATATTAGCTATAAAGTTAATTAAAAAACAGAAAATAAAACGAAATACAAGAAAAAAGAAGAGGTGCTTTGTCAGTCTTCTAGAAGTATGTTGATGTTTACACCATCGTAAGTGAAAATTACTCTTGGATTCTGTCCTGTACTCTCTATTATTCCTGAAATTGAAATGCTTTCTGGGGTTATAAGTAATGAAACTGTTACAGAAACATCTGCATTGTCAATCAAGCTAGCTTTCAGAGAGTAAGTTAGATTATTGAAAATCACTTCAATTTTATATTCTTCTTCATGTAGTTGGTTTGGAATATCCAGATTTATCTCCGTATGAATATCTGTTGCTCCTTGAGCTATTTTCTTTTGTTCACTCTCCTTGAGACCATATATCGTCTCGGATATGTTCTGGAGAATATTTTCCATACCCGTTTCTAGAGCTTTGTCTTCCATAGAATCATTTATCGCAATCATCGTCACAGAAATCCCTCCAATTGCAAGGGTTCCCACAAGAAGTATTGATAGATACATTATATATTCGCTTGGCATTTTGCTCTCCTATGTTATGGTAACAGATACTAACAAGTTTATTATATTTATCCTAATTAAATGACTTATAAAAGCTGGGTTAGCTGGATAGTATAAAGGATATTCGTATTGAAAGAACCCAACACCGTGTAATATACGAACCTCACTATAAATATCATTCATGAAGCTTATTTCCTCAAGCTCTTGTTTTTCAGTTCCTAAATAGTTTAATTGCATTGTAACGAATTCAGCACTAGATCTATCTCTTGAAGTTTCATTGAGCGATAGTTTAAGATTAATTATGTCCAGATTATAGATTTCTGTTGCTCCTTCTGTTGTGTAGTATGTTGATAGAACATATCTGTAGTAAAGTGCTAAATCTAAGTAGCTTGAAGCGTACACTGATCTTGTAGCATTGATTACTGCAATTTCATTGTAAAGTGTACTAGAACCGTTCAAAAACATGTAATCTTGATTTTGAGGACCTGTTATATATCTGTGCTCCCCTATATCATAATCAGCTACAGCTGTACTTCTTTGTACAATTCTAGTTATATTTTCCTCAAAAAGGAGCTCATTTTGTGCACCCGTTATGTCTTTGAGTAAAAATATGGTCAACCAGCTAGAATCGACGAATAATTCTCCAATATCTTGATTGATGTAAAACTGTCTATCGCCTGGTGGAGGGCTATTGATGAGATCTTGTATCGTATCATCAAGTGATACAAAATACAAATTGTTACTGTTGTTGTAAGTTATGTCTCTGAATCCATTGATGCTGGGCATCATGTAAACCAAGGAAATGCCTATTGCAGCAGCTGTTAGAGCAAACATCATCATTATAGCAACAATAGGAGAAATTGCTCTTCTATTCTTCATGATTTTCATTGTATGAACTTACAATAATGTGCACCAATTAAAATTTATCGGAAACAGTAAGCTCATTTTTGTGTAAGGCAAACTATTTTCAACTTCTCTTTTATATCATTTAAAAATACATCCTTTTCTGTAGTCTTTTTATCTTCAGAGATTACTCGCTTTAGAGGCTTAAATCAACTTTAGCTGGTGTTATAAACGCTTAAATAGTGTATTATATTTCCTATTATAAACATCTGTAACAACAAAATTACAAGCATCTCTTCAAGAAAACTATTGATTTGGTGTTATGAATTCCGGGGTTTAATAATCAATTTGCTTACTACATAAACAAGGGGATACAATGACTGCGATTAAATTAACAAAGAATGCTCTAACTGTTCTAGAGAAACGCTATCTGTTACGTGATGAAAAGAAAAACTTGTTAGAAACACCAGAAGGATTATTCAAACGTGTAGCTAACTTCATTGGAGAAACAGCTGAAGAGAAAAAGAAATTCTTTGATTTGATGGCCTCATTAAGGTTTTTACCAAATTCCCCTACATTAATGAATTCGGGAACGAAGCTAGGAATGCTGTCGGCTTGTTTTGTTCTACCTGTAGAAGATGATATGACATCAATATTTGATGCAGTAAAGTATGCAGCATTGATCCACCAGGCGGCGGGCGGGACTGGTTTCTCCTTCAGTAGAATTCGTCCAACAAATGATACAGTGAAAACAACTGGAGGAGTAGCTTCAGGACCAATAAGTTTCATGGAAGTTTTCAATGCTGCAACAAATACAATAAAACAAGGGGGACGCCGTCGGGGAGCGAATATGGGCATTCTAAGAGTTGACCATCCTGATATACTCGAATTTATTTCATGCAAGGAAGATCAAACTAAATTAACTAATTTCAACATCTCAATTGCAATTACAGATGTTTTCATGAAGGCAGTAGAAGCAAATAGCGATTATGATTTAATTAATCCTAGAAATAAACAAACTGTTGCTAAACTAAATGCAAAAGACGTTTTTGATAAGATAGTTGAAATGGCTTGGAAAAACGGAGAACCTGGAATGGTTTTCATCGATCGAATAAACAGAGATAATCCAACACCAGAAGTAGGAGAAATTGAGAGCACTAATCCATGTGTGACCGGAGATACTTTGATTGCTACTGAAAAAGGATTAATGAGGATGGAGAAACTAGTGGAACAATATTCTGAAGGTGGAATAGCAATTGCAACAGATAATCGCGTTCCTGTTCAGGTTCCTAATGGTGATGGCTCTGTAAGTCTTATGGAGGTTAAAGAAAAAGGTGTAACTCTACGACCTATTACAAGAGCTTTTTCTACTGGTGTAAAAGATGTTTACAAACTTGTTACAAAATCAGGTTATGAGCTTAAAGCTACAGCTGATCATAGAATGGTAACTAATGAAGGTTGGGTAGAACTCAAGGATCTTGATATAGCAAAACATCAGATCTTGCTTCAGTCTGGTCAAGGCTCATTTAATTCTTCTTATGATTTACCCTTTGAAGTCCAAAATAATTTTACTGGAAAAAATGGTGTAACTTATTCCTACAATTTCCCAAACAAATGGTCTAAAGAGTTAGGTCAAGCATTGGGTTGGTTGATAGGTGATGGTTGGTTACGAGCTGGAGATAAAAATCGTCGTGTAGGGTTCACATTTGGTGAGAGAGATAAAAGAATCATGAAATATCTGAAACCGATCATTAACAGTTGGTATGGGTCAGAAATAAAAGAAGTGAAGAGAAAGAATACTGTTTATCATCTATCATATCATTCAAAATATTTTGTGGACTTTTTCAGAAAATTAGGCGTGAAACCTGTCAAAGCAGAGGAAAAGGTTGTTCCTGAAACAATTTTCACAGCTCCTAAAGAAGCAGTGATTGGTTTCCTACAAGGATTATTCAGCGCAAATGGGACTGTAAATTATCGAAAAGATCATTCATCTTATGTCAGATTAACATCTAAATCAAGAATACTCTTGAATGAAGTGCAGATATTATTAGCTAATTTTGGAATTAAATCCAGAATCTATAACAGAAGTAGAAAAGCAAGACGAGTATTCGATTATATCTCGAAATCAGGTGAAAAAAGAAATTACATAAGTGATGGCATCTGTTTTGAACTAGAAATTACAAGAAGAAGTGTTTTACGTTTCTTATCAAAAATAGGATTTCTTCAAGGATTACATAAAGAGAAAATAGTTAAGTTCTCTCATAAAAATTTCAGAGAAGATATCTATCTTGAGAAAATCAAATCAATCAAAAAAATAGGCAAAGAAAGAGTATATGATTTAACTGAACCGAAAACCTTAACCTTCATTACAAGCGCTCTAGTGGCAGTAGATTGCGGCGAACAGCCACTTTTGTCCTATGAATCTTGCAATTTAGGTTCTATCAACCTACTGAAACATGTCAAGGATTCTGATCTTGATTGGTCTCTTTTAGAGGAAACAATCCGTTTAGCTGTTCGTTTTCTTGATAATGTCATTGACAGGAACCAATACATTCTTCCTGAAATTGAACAAATGACCAAATCCAACCGCAAGATAGGTCTTGGCATCATGGGTTTTGCCGATGTTTTGGTTTCTCTTGGGATTACTTATAATTCTAAAAAAGGTCTAGATTTAGCAGAGAAAATCATGTCCTTCATCCAAAGGATATCAAGAGATGAATCCTCGATACTAGGCAAAGAAAGGGGTAATTTTCCCAATCTTGAGAAGAGTATTTTCAAAGATAAATATGAATACATGAGAAATGCTACCACAACTACTATCGCTCCTACTGGGACCATATCCTTAATAGCCGGATGTTCTAGTGGAATCGAACCTCACTACGCAATAGCTTTTACACGTAATGTTCTAGATGGAAAGAAATTGTTTGAAGTCAATCCACTTTTTGAAGAGCAATTGAAAGAAAAAAATGTCTATTCTGAAGAACTTCTAGAAAAAGTTGCAAGTGCAAACTCAATTCAAGAAATGGAGGAAATACCAAAAAAAATACGACAGTTGTTTATAACCACTCATGATATAACTCCTACTGATCATATTGAAATGCAAGCAACCTTTCAGAATTATGTAGATAATGCTGTCTCAAAAACTATTAATTTCACTTCAACTGCAACTAAAGAAGATATAGCTGAATCCTACCTACTTGCTTATAAGAAGGGTTGTAAAGGAATAACAGTTTACCGGGATGGTTCTAGAAAATATCAAGTCCTATCAACAAAGAAAACAGAATCAAAGACACTAATTGATGAACAGCTTAGACTCATAGAAAAACTTGAACCTCGTGAAAGACCTGATGTAACTATTGGACAAACCCACAAGATAAGAGCAGGTTGTGGTAATCTCTATGTTACAATCAATAGAGATGAAGAAGGAGTATGTGAGGTTTTTGTACAAGTAGGTAAAAGTGGTGGTTGTATAGCAAGTCAAAGTGAAGCTGTAGGCAGGTTGATTTCCCTATCCCTCAGATCTGGTGTGAAAGTTGAATCTGTAGTTGATCACCTCGCAGGTATAAGGTGCCCCAGTCCTAACTTCTATCAAGGAAAAACTGTCTTATCTTGCGCTGATGGTATATCTCAAGTTTTAGCAAATTACATTAATGGTGATCACGTTGTTAAGAATAATGGGATAATCGCTTGTCCTGATTGTGGTGGAATGTTGGAATTTTCAGAAGGGTGCTATACTTGCAGACAGTGCGGCTATAGTAAATGCGATTAACATCAGATTTTACCATTATTTTGGAAAATATACAAGAAGTATGAAGAACACAAGATTTTTTTGTATCAAAGTTAAATTCTCTTTAATGATTATCTGGTTTGACACTGTTACAGCTAAAGAACCTTTGTTATTTAATGCAATCGCTCTTGAGCTTGAAAAAGAAGGTCATGAAGTATTATTCACTTGTAGAGATTATGATTATGTAGCAAGCTTGTTTGATCTGTTACAAAGAAATGTAGAGGTTCTAGGCCAACATGGAGGAGGAACCCTCTTTGGAAAATTGATGGCTGGAAATAAGAGAATAGAATTACTTGCGAAGTATATTAACAATCTTGAAGAAAAACCCGATTATCATATCTCATTTTCAAGCCCTGAATCAACACGTGTTGCCTTCGGACTTGGGATTCCTACAATTACAATTAACGATTCACCACATGCTAAAGCTGTAGGAAAACTAACAATCCCACTTTCAAAATATATTGTATATAGTTCAAGTATACCCAAAGAAAAATGGTTGTCTTTAGGCGCTTTAGAGGAACAATTACAACCTTATGATGGAATTGATGAAGTGGCTTGGCTTTCAAATTTCAAACCAAATCCAGCTGTTTTAGGTCAACTCTCTCTTACTACTGAAGACCATTTTATCGTTGCTAGACCTGAAGAAAGCAGTGCATCTTACATGTTAAACTTAGGAATTGATGGACTTACTTATCTTGATCTAATCTTAGAGGATATCTTCAAAGAATATGAAGGAAAAGTTATAGTGTTTCCTAGATATGAAACACAAAAAGAAGCTTTGAAGAGGAAATTTGGTGATAAACTTATTATTCCACTAAAAGCTGTCGACACACTCTCTCTCTACTATTATTCTGATCTTTGCATTACTGGAGGAGCTACAATGTCAAGGGAAGCTGCAGCAATTGGAACACCTTCAATTTCATACTATCCTCAACCTTTGGATGTGTTGGAATATATATCTTCAATTGGTATACCTCTGTATAACGAACATACAGTAGATCACGCAATTGAAAGAGCTAAGATTTTAATTAGAAATTCAGCTGAGAAGAGTTCTATTAGAGAAAAAACAAAACAAATCTTACAAGACCTAGAATCTCCAGTAGAAAAAATAATGCAGTTAATATAATATTTTTACTACATTTACCTCATGTTTTTACACAAAGATTTAATTCTGCAATGTTTAAACATAATTGAACATAGATGAATTTCACCTCAGAGAAATTGAAAAAAATTAAACCAAGTGGGATAAGAGAGCTATTTGCTAAATCTCAAGGAATAGAAGATGTTATCTCTCTAGGGATAGGTGCTCCAGATATTCATACTCCAGTTGAATTAAAAGAGGCACTCAAGCAAGCTGTTGACGACAACTTCAACAATTATGGCCAGACCCCTGGGTACCAAGGATTAAGAGAAGCAATTACCAAGAAATATAAAGTAGATTATGGAATTGAATACGATTCTACTGATGGTACAATTGTAACTTGTGGTGGAGTTCAACTAATCTACATAGCACTTCAAACTTATCTTTCAAAAGGAGATGAGGTTTTAGTTCAAGATCCATGTTTTCTAACTTATCCTAGACAAGTTACATTAGCTGGTGGTAAAACTGTCTGGATGCCTTCAACAGATAATTTTGAAATTGACATAGAAAAGACAAAGGAATTAATTACCGATAAAACTAAGGCATTGATGCTCAACTTTCCATCCAACCCAACAGGAGCTGTAATGAGTAGAGAAGAACTAAAAGCAATGGTTGATCTTGCCGTGGATAATGATTTACTTATTCTTAGTGATGAAGTATATGAATATTATACATTTGATGATGTCAAGCATGTTCATGTTGGATCTATTGAGGGAGCTTACGAAAGAACAATCACAATTAATTCCTTTTCCAAAACATTTGCAATACCTGGTTGGAGGATGGGATATGGAGTAACAACACCTGAATTGATGAAACCAATACTAGGTTATCATGGATTTGTGGTAGCAAATGCAACAACACCAACACAAGTTGCTTTAGCAAATTTTATGCACACTCCTGCTGCTATGGAATTTAAGAGTAAAGTTAAAGGAATCTTTCAGAAAAGAAGAGATATCATAGTTGATGGGTTAAATTCTATAGAAGGCATTAATTGTCAGAAACCGGTTGGGTCTTTCTATTGTTATCCCGATATATCTCAAACGAAATATCCAGATGGTGAAAGTTTCTCAACAAAGGCTTTTGAAGAATCGAGAGTTGTCTTAGTTCCAGGAACTGAATTTGGACCTAGCCAAACAAACTATGTTAGAGCAAGTTTTGGTTCAGCTGATGTTACACAACTTGAAGAAGTGGTTGAGCGATTAACCTCTCTCATATCGTGAAAAATTCTATGCAAATAATTTAAAAATACCAAAATATAACAATAAAGTGAAAAGAAATGGTAGACGAAAAACCAACATTAAAAATTTACTGCAAGTTTTGTGAAAAAGAGTGTGATCAAGAATTTATTGGAGAGAATAGAAAAGATACTTTTTCACTAACTTTCGTTTGTAAGGTCTGTGGGAGTTATCACACATTCGAATTCTTTGGAAGCCAATTTGAACAACCTACAGAGCTCGATTAACCAAAACTCTTATTTTTTCTACTTTTAGCAAGTCTAACAACAATATAGATTCATGCTATTTGTCGGATAATAAAATATTATTAGAAAGGCAGAAATCTTCGAAGGTATACATCTATGTTCACTTTCGACAAAACTAGAACATTAGGTTTTTAAATAACATTTTCAATATGTAGTATTAGAATCCAAGAAGGGGTTTAAAACATGAGAAAAAGAATATTTTTAGGCATTAGCCTTTTACTTATAATGCTGCCTTTAATTGTGCCCGCTTCTGTAGTTAATACAAGTGCGAGTGACAACCCACTAGATACTGGATCAGCAGAGTTAGATCTTGTTGATGCTGGTACAAAACTAATTTATGATATCACCACATTTGAATATGGTGAAGGAATATGGGATGTCCTTGACTTATTATTATCTGAAACAGGAGCACCTGACTTCAACAGAGGTCTGGTTGGAACTTTAGAAGGCAGTGAATTTATTGTATATGTGACAGCAACAGGAGATATAACTCTCGAAAAATACAACTATACAGATAGTTCATACTATGATCCAATAACAATGTCAGCTGAACAAGTGTTTGGTTTCTTGAAACTCAACAGTGATATAACTGCTTACGCAAATATATCGATGTTCTCATTTCCTGACGACTTCGTAGGCGGTGATTTGACTGACTATATTGATTATTGGCCTTATAGTGATTTTGTAGATCCTGTATTAGACGATCCTGCTGACATCTTTTGGATGAATTTCAACAGCACTTTTGTTAGTGAGTTTGAAAGAGGATTTGATGATGCTGCAAATGAATACCTCTACGGAGGCTATTGGTGGAACCCATCAGTATGGGATGAACCATGGTCCGACTGGTACGGTGATTATGACATATCCTGGTTTGGACAAGACAAAGGTGCATTTCATGGATACCAATTTGGTTATGATGCTGTATGGCACAGTAGTTTAAATCTAGCATGGAATGATTCTGCAACAGCACTAGATGCTTATTATACCAGCTACTTTGATGGTAGAGATCTAGGTTTTGCTGCAGGACAAGCTGATTACTTAAATAACAAGATCCCAAATAGAACACCTCCCGCATTACCTGCTCCAGCAATTCTTGGAGAATGGGTATATAGCAGAGATTTTCCAAGATATTGGGGTGATTTCTACCAAATGGGTTTCAGATATGAAGCTGATTTAGACAACTTCAATTTCGATCTCTATAAGGATCTTTACGAATCTTGGAACACCTGGTTTAATGGATATATTGACGGCTACAGTAACTATTACTGGAATGGTCAAAATGACGGTTACTGGGACGATATCGATGCTGAACCTTATCCTGGAATTAGATATGATCCTCCATCATACTGGGGAGATTACTATGATGACTATGATTATGGTTATGAACAAGGTATGTACAGTGGATATAACCAAGGGTACGATGACGGCTACTATTCAATGAATATTGGAGAAGAAACAATGAATGGTTTCTACAGTGTCCAACATTCTGCTTATGAAGAAGGTTTTGCACAAGGTGCTGCTGATAAACTGGCATTATTACCTTCCGACGATACTCCTACATTACCCTATCCGACACCTGTTAATCCATTTGAAGACGGAGCTAACTACTGTTATGATAATCAATATCGTGAAGGTTACAATAATGGTTACCTCTATGCTACATTAGTTTCAAGTCCAAATTCATTAGAATGGTTACGAAGTTTAGGTCCATTCTACAATATGACTTTACCTGACGTTGATGTTACTCTTCTGGGTGGTTCTCTAATACCAACACCATTAATGGGTATGACAACTTTCACAGAAGTCGATCTTAACATAATGGACGAGTATGAGTTCAATTGGGGAGCACGTGACTATGGTGTATTCGAAGATAATTTGATGTCATTCATGTCATTTGATGCTGTAGACCAAAACTGGACTGCATTCGATGAATTAGATTTTGCTCTTAATGAGACAGAAGGTTCACCTGGTTTCAATACAACTTGGGACATTGCAAATGACTACTTCTTATTTGAGGTTCATATCAATGCTTCAGATCCTGGTATTGCCGCAGACATCTATATGGGCTATGATACACTTACAGGTAGATTACTCAATATTTCAGCAAGTCTTGATTTCTACACTCAAACTGATGTGTGGGCTAATATAGTTCTCACACTAAATGAAGGTAAAACAGAAACATGGACACCAGAACTACCATCAGCCAATGGCAAACCAGATTCTTGGGGTTACTCTATAGACAATTTTGTATTCTACTACGACTTACCACCAACTGTTCCACTTGACTTTGCAGATGGAGTAGCTGAATTCAAAACCAACGGATTAGCTTCAGTTGGAAATCCACTACTTGGAGTCGATATGAAGAGCTATGATGGTCTATGGGCTTTCGCTGATTACACTTTCTATGATCCTGCAAACACTTCCGTATTACCCAATACAGAAGAATATAAGTATCCTATGTTCAGTCCTATGGGTATGCAAGTCATACCTGATTGGAACTGGTTTAATGGAGCAGTGACAAGTGTTACTTCTATCCTTGGAAATGTAGACTACATGATTGGAGCTGCTAACGCTTTATCAGCACAAAATATAAACTTCGATCTAGCCACTCTAGTCTTTAATCCTGTAATTGGATCCTATCACCACGTTGATACTGGTCTGGATGTTATGTATTATTACATCTCATTAGAAGCTGACGTAGATGTGACTTGGAGTATGTTGAATGGTGACTATGTTTGGGAAACAACATCTGTAGATGGAACAATCGGTGCCTTCCTTTGGGTTGGAATTGATTATGTTACAGGTGTAGTTCTAGGAGCTGGTGTTAAAGCTAGCTTTGATTTTGAGCTAACTGCAGTCCCAGATTATGGAAGCAATGGAGCTATAGCAGCTTACTTAGAAGTTATTGTAGGTGTAAGCTTCATGACTATCCCACACATCGATACTCTGATTGGTACATTACCATCAGTCGCTGAATATGGTTTAATATCATTGATCAGCATTATCGGTCTCGCTGGAATAGCAAGTGCAGTAATGTTCTTCAAAAAGAAATAACTACTTTTTTCTTTCTTTTTTTATTTTTCAATCAGAAAAAAGATGACGTTATAAAAAATTAAATGAAAGGATTTTTTGTTAATCCCAATTTAACTAATGCTTTCAAAACTTTCACACCAAAACGAATTTTGAAATCAAGCTTCTTTGCTGCTACACTAAGTTGAGAAACTCTCAAGTATGGAACTTCACTCATTAACCCTTGTTTCCTCTCTTTTGATATCATGTCGATTTTTAATAACAAATCTGGTATAGTTCCTGATATAGATATATCTTGTACAGGATATTTGATTTCTCCTTTCTTTATGTACCACCCTGAACCTGTTACGGCAAATCTTCCACTACTCAAATCTGACATATGAATGCCCATGAAATTCTTTAGCATGAAACCCTCTTGTGTTTCACTAATCATCTCATCTAAGGAAGCGTCACCAGGTTCAATTTTTGTTGCAAAAGAACCAATACTTGGGGGAGATTTTACTGGGTTACCACCAAATACTCCTCCTCTGGTAGCTTTTCCATTACTCTTCATGTTCAGTTTATTTCCATAGTATGTGTCAAGGTAATAAGTCTGGAGAACTCCATTCTCAATTAATTTTGTCTGTTCTGTTGGGACACCTTCTCCATCGTAACTAGCAGAAGTTATTAAGTTGGGATCAAGAGGATCATCTATCATAGTAAAATTCTCAGTAGCTATCTGATCTCCAATTTTATCTGCAAAAACTGTCTCTCCACGTGAAGCTTTATCCCCTTGTAATAGATTGTTTAGTACAGTAAATAATCCTCCCATAATACCATAAGAACCATCAGGAGATATTATGACAGGATATTCACCTGAAATTGATAGAGTTCTAGGTTTTGCTATCTGGAGGACCTTGTCTAAAGCTGTAAGACCTAATTGTTTTGTATCTATAGCTCCAAGTTTTCGAGCTCCTTCGACATGAAAATCATAACTTGGGAAACCATGAGTAGATAAGTATGCAAGACCGAAACCGTAACCAGCTTCTTGATCATGCATATCAATGCCCTGAGTATTCTTTAGGAAAGAATCTCCAAGTCCGAAGAATCCAATTGATTGTAGGAAGAACATATTTGAAGGTAATTCCTTTATGTGTATTTCTTCAAATAAATCAGCTGCACCATCAGCTTCGATTTCGAGTAGTTTCTTGTCTACATCTAGCTTTTGCTTTGCTTTCTTTGGATCAGGAAAACCCCTTAAGTCTGAATCTGGTTTTTTTGATTTTGCATTCTGTATGGCTAAGTTCACAGTATGTTTGATATCTTCTTCACCGAATGATGATGTATATGCAAATCCTTTGGCTTGTTGTGCTATAACACGAAAAGAAAGACCATGTTGTATTCCGATACTGTGTTTAGGTTTATTCTTCTCTAATTCTAGGTTGTAAGCTTTTTGGTTTACACCATATCCCTCACAGTGAGAAACCCCCATTTTTTCAGCATATTTTAACCCTATGTCTATTGCTTTTATTATCTTCAAGTTTAAATCATTTGTAGTCATTTTTCACATCATCCTATAACTATATTTTTCACAGCTAACCATCCACCAGAAACACCAACAGGAGCTGATTGTCCATCCTTCCCACAGAAACCAATGGAGTCTAAAGGATTCTCCATCTCGGGGGATATTCCTGAAATTTTATTGAGCGTTTCTAGAGTATTACCCGCCAACGTTGTTGGCCTGTATCTCTCACCAACTTCCCCGTTCTTGATTTCATAGAGTTCTGCTACTCCAAAATTAAAGGTACCCTTAATTGGATCAACTTGTCCTCCTCCTCCTTGCATGAGAAGATATCCATTTTGAATTTGTTCCAACAATTCTTCAGGTTTCATTGGATTTGTAGCAGGAGAAATATATGTGTTAGTCATCCTTACTATTTGAGGAACATTATAAGCTTGAGCTCGAGAATTTCCAGTAGCTTTCAAATCGAAATAAGCAGCGGTTGATCTATCATTTAGATATGTCTCTAAATTACCGTTTTTGATAACATATGTTTTCTGACCTGGAACCCCTTCATCATCATATTTCAAGTAGCCAAAGGATTTTATTCCTTTAGATTCTTGTAGCGATCCATCATCTATCAGATTCACAATAGGTGCAGCTACTCTCTTTCCAAGTTTCCCTTTTAATACACCTGCTGTTTGTACAAAGTCTCCTTCCGCACTATGGCCAGCTGCTTCATGAGCAAAAAGATGGTTGATTGTACCGTCTAGAACAACAGGATATCTCCCGCTCTTAACTTTTGGAGCTTTTAAACCTTCTAATGCTCTTTCTTTTGCCTTCTCTCCAATTTCTGCTGGAGTACGTAAATCGAAGACCTCTAAACCACCCAAATGTCCTATTCTGCTTCTCCCTTCTATTGTTTCAGATTCCTCCCTTGCAACTGACATACCATACATCATAACATATGGAACATTGTATTCGATACGTGTACCTTCGGTAGTTTCTAGAACCATTTTACGTAGGACTTCTCGATAAAACGAAGTTCTTGATTTGATTCTTTCATCTTCTTGCGCTTTATCAGCTTCCATTGTCAATTCTATCTTTTCATCAAAGCCTACATCTTGGAGCTTTTTCTTTTGTTCTCCTTCGAACTTATCTTGAATTGTTTTTACTTCTGCAAGTTTAACCTCTTGTGTTTTGTTTCGTAAATTTAATCTGTTTGCTTGCAATGCCATCTTGACTATATCTGAACCACTTTCTATAGGTCCATACGAAAATCCCCACACTCCTTCTTTTAAAATTCGTAACCCTATACCTGATTCAATACCGGTTGTACTCTCTTCTACTTTACCATTGACGGTTTTTATCACAGTCATAAGTGAGTTTTCTAACCGAATATCTGCATAATCAACCTTCTCTTTTTCAAGAGAATCAAACATTATTGAGATGATTTTGTCTGACATGATGAAAAAATCTATGTTTGTTTTTTTATAAAGATATTCTCTGTAACTCTGTAATAAGTG
The DNA here is from genome assembly GCA_023705905.1 of Candidatus Heimdallarchaeota archaeon. Taxonomy (GTDB): domain Archaea; phylum Asgardarchaeota; class Heimdallarchaeia; order Heimdallarchaeales; family Heimdallarchaeaceae; genus UBA460. The sequence goes on along the minus strand of BPTK01000052.1, from coordinate 1,114 downwards.
CAAATTCTAAAACAAAAGTGGAAACTTGAGGGGTTTTAATAGGAAAAAACCTACAAACTACTGATGGTAGAAGTGTTACGCGCAGAAGTGATGGAAACAAAAAAGCATCAAGCTTTACGCACCCTGTGTCATCACGCAAAGAACCTCTATAATCGAGCTAATTATCTCTACGAACAAGCAAAAGGGAAAGGAACGTATCTTACGTACTATGACATGGATAAATTGCTCAAACACGAGCAATGTTATACCCTCCTCCCAGCCCATACAGCACAACACACGCTCAAACTAGTAGTGAGGAACTGGAGAGCATTTTACAAAGCAAGAAAAGAGTTTGCCAAAACTGCTACAAAGTTTCTCAGCGCACCTCAACCACCAAAATACAAAAAACCTCAAGGTGAGATGGTGGCGATCATCACCAACCAACAAGCTAGCATAAGAGGAGGAAATCTCATCCTACCTAAGAAGGTGGGGTTTACAATCAGAACAAGATTAACTTCCATGGATAAATTAAGAGAAGTACGTATCGTTCCTCGAGGGGTAGGGTACACCGTAGAGATAATTTATCTAAAACACCTCCCTAAAAAAGTGCAAAAGAAGAAAAAGAATAGGGGAGCACTTGACTTAGGCTTAACCAACCTCGTGACCTTTGTGGACAATATCGGTAATCGTCCGATTATTGTCAAGGACGAGGGGAAAGGAATCAAATCAATAACTCAGTATTATCTGAAAAAAGTAAAACAATTACAAGAACAATACGCACAGCAACAGTACAAGCAATTGCAAAAGCAAAACAGATTAGTCTATGGTCAAGCCTATTACAGAGTGAAGGAACGTTGGAGAAGGAAGGTGAAAGAGTGTTTTCATCAGCTCAGCCGCTTCCTAGTTAACCTGTGGAAAGAGAGAAAATTACATACAGTTTATGTAGGTTACAATCCTCTCTGGAAACAACAGCTAAGGTTGCGTAAGAAGACCACTCAACTCTTTGTGATTGTACCCTTTCACAAATTGATCAAATTGCTAGAGTATAAAGCTGCAGAAGAGGGGATACAGGTGGAGTTAGTAGATGAGAGTTACACCTCGAAATGCAGTTTCCTCGATAATGAGTTTCCCCAAA
>BPTK01000051.1 GCA_023705905.1 Candidatus Heimdallarchaeota archaeon | reverse complement strand
GAAAGATGGAATTCATAAGTTAACGAGTTATTTGGTTGACTTGTGGGTCGAACGCGATCTCCATGAAGTAATTATAGGCTATAATCCTCTGTGGAAACAAGGATTACACATTTCTGGAAGAAAGTTATCCAGATGTTCGTCACCATTCCTTTCCTGCGAATCATCAATATCTTGAAGTATAAAGGAGCAGAACGAGGGATAAATGTGGAAACTATCCCAGAACAATACACCTCTAAGAGCAGTTTCCTCGATAACGAATTTCCTAAAAAACGAGTGAAGTACAAAGGTCAACGAATCAAACGTGGGTTGTTCCGTTCTTCTAAAGGTCACTTAATCAATGCTGATGTTAATGCTGCATACAATATCTTAGTCAAAAGCGATCCGAAAGCTTTGCCTAAACGCAATGTGAACGGTGTAGGAGGATACGTGATGTATCCACAGAGAGTGAGTATAGAACTGTTATAGTTGTATATGTTGAACTCTAAGAAAGACACTCAACTATGGTTGTCTTAATGTGACAACATGACAAAAACCCATCATAAACAAAACTGAAAGAGGATATTTAGAAAGTGAATTCTGGATTAGGCTAAATTACACATTTCACTGTTGAAGAGAATTATTAGAAAACGAAAACTAGTTAAATGGTCTTTGGTTTTCAGACCAAAAATAATAATGTATTTCTCTCCCTTTGAATTAATTTACTTCTGCATTTCTAATTGATTTACTAACCAGCCAAATGATTCCATAATACCACCACCATAGAGAATGCTGCAGTCAAAGACGGAAAAAGTCCTTTGTAGAAACTGATTATGTAAATCTAGCATTTGAACAAGTAGGGGTGCGTCTATTGATCCGGGTAAATCCTGTTTATTAGCCATTATGAGAACAGGAACTCCATCTAAATGAGCGTTATCGAAAACATGTCGTTTAAGTATATCTCTTGCTTCAGGCAATCTTTCAAAATCAGCTGCATCTATTACAAAAATTATTGCAGAACTCCCTTGATAGTGAGATTCCCATAAGAACCGGAAATTTTTCTGACCTGCTACATCAATTGCTGTTATTGTCCATCCTTCCACTGCAAAAGTATCTATGTTTTGTCCAATTGTTGGAACAGTGTTATCTTGAAATTCCCCGTATCTCAGATATCTGGATAAAGTTGTTTTTCCAGCAGCATCTAAGCCCAATATCAATATCTTTGCTTTATTTACGCTTTTTACTTTATTTCGTAATCTTAAGAAACTCATCTAGTTTTTACCCCTTTGTCTCTACTAATTTTGTTTGAAAAATCATCAGTATAGTTCAAAATACTGTTAATATGATTTTTACCCCTATCTTCTGCAGTTCCTAAACAGTTTAAAAATATTATTTAACTTGCAATAGCTTTTTCACCTAAAAAGCCCTTTAAGTAAGGCAAATCTACGCTATTCTATACTTTTAGAAAAATAAAAAAATTGAAGAAATAATTGAAATTATTGATGTTTTTTCACTAGATCAATTACGTCTGGAAAATCCATTCCTAGTTCTTTCAATTTTTCAGGAGTTGGGACTCCATTGTCAGTCCAACCACGTCTCCTATAGACTGCTTTCTTTAGTTTCTCAAATCTTGCTTCTCTGAGTTTCCTTAATTCTTTCATCTTTTCTTCAATTGAAAGATTTGTTACATCAATTCCAGCTTCTTCTTTGAGCTGTTTCAGATAGTATTCTTCTTCTCTGGATAAGTATTCTTCTTCAGTAACGGGACCCATAGCTCGATAAGGTATAGAATCTAAATCTCGATAGGTTACACCTTCTGGTATTAGAAGTAAATTGATAGTTCTTTGGAAGTTGTAAACCCTTTCACTCATTATGATATAGTCTACTGAATTAATGTTTTTTCCAGTTACAGCATTATAGTATTCCACATAGTTCAAAACATGTTCTGGTATTTTCGCGGGATCTGCTAAATCCTCAGGAACTTTCATACCATCTTTTTCAATTGCTCCAGTGGCAAATTCTCTATTATCTTCAGGCACAATATCATTCCATGGTAGTTTGCATAGTCCTAGGAGTCCGAATGATGTTCTCCACATTGGGAACCACCAGAGTGCATTAGCTTTTTGCTCAAAAGTAGGCATATTGTTTCTGACCATGTCTTCGAAAATCAACCATGCTTCATCATGTTGAGGTCCTTTCAAAGCAAAACCATAACCACCTTGCTGAGCAAGACTTTCTTTCGTCATATATTCACTGAATTCTAATCCCTTAGATTCCATTCCAATATCATTAACTAGTTGTGCTTCCTCGTCAGATAGATTGTATTCTTCCACAAAATATTTCTTGAGTTTCTTAACACCCATTCCAAAGATTTTACCAAATCCTTCACCTCGAGCTATTTGGTGAATGAGTTCTAGAGCATCTTCAGCATTACCCCAAGATAAATCAAGACCGCCTGTTCTTTCCTTGTTGAGTATGCCGTATTCATAAAGCTCCATGAGAAAACCAATACCTGTACCAATGCTAATTGTATCGAGACCATATGTGTCGCAATAGAAATTAACTTCAATAACAGCATCAGGATCATCAACATACCAATTGCTTCCACAACCAGCTATAGTTTCATATTCAGGACCATCTACTGAGACTAATTGTCCTTTATATGGACCTGTTTTGCACTCGAAATTACTGACACCATGACTACATCCAACAGCACAACCTTTCCAGCAAGGATCAGGTCCTTTATTGAATTTAGAACGGTATACTTCTTTGCCAATATTCTCATGATTATCAAATCTACCATACTTGAAGTTTTTAGTTGGAAGTAAATCAAATTCATGCATGATAGGAACTAAATGCACTGTTCCTATAGATCGCATTTCATTTTGCTTTGGATCAAGTGCTATCATTTCATCAGTGTGTTTTCGCCCTACTTTCTTTACCGCTTCTAAATCTGCAGGGTTATTACCTTGGGTTCGGACATTCTTTTTCTTAACGACAATTGCTTTAATTTTCTTATTTCTAAGAATAGTACCTGTTCCTCCTCTTCCTGCTTGTTTATATCTGACGTACTTTCGTTTTAGATCAAACCAACTAAAGTTCAAACAACCACAATAAGCATTTTCAGCTCCGGGACCAGCTGATACAACAGATATTTCTCTTCTATCTCTTTCATCATCAGCATATTTGTCTGTTAAAATAGTTCCGATTTTATAAGTTTCAGAAGGCAAATCTTCTGCATCATCAATAATGATTTTTCCTTCTTCTCCATTGATATAAATTGAAATTTCTTTCTCTGATTTACCCTGTATTGCTAGGGCATCAAATCCAGCATACTTTAGAAATGGACCAAAATATCCTCCAGCATTAGAATCTATAATTATACCTGTCAATGGTGAGACTCCTGTTACTATGCTCTTTCCAGATCCAGGGAAGTTAGATGTTCCTCCAAGAGCACCAGATGCGATTGCAAGTACATTTTCTTTATCATCCCACTTTGTTCTCTTATCCTTTGGAAGATACTTCCACATCAAATAGAGGTCAAAACCTTTTCCTCCTATGAATTTCTCTTTAGTCTCTTCTGTTACATCTTCTATTTTTATTTCCAATGTATCTAGATTAATATAAAGAGTTTTTCCCGCATACCCTTTATACAATTCAGGAACATCGTATTGTAATTCCTTTAAAACCATAAATTTCACCTTTGGGGTAGTATTTTTAGAAGCAATTTAAGTTTATTCCAAAAACTATGAAAACCAAATAATAGTAGAATTAGATGTAAGTTTATTCCTATCAAAATCTATTTTTCTTTAGATGGTTCCCAAAGTTCTATCTTATTCCCCTCTACATCCAAAATCCAGGCAAATTTTCCTTGTTTATAGATTTTAATTTCTCCGAGCACTTCTACTCCTTCCTTTTTTAAAAGAGCTATTAGTTTTTCTAAATCGACTACACGAAAATTTATCACTTATTAGAATTCTTTATGCCCTATAGGTTCTCCTTCTTCATAGAAGTATTGTATTTCAATAGTATAACCAGATGGATCTGCATAAAAACCATTATAGATTTTGTACTTTTCTGTTTTTTGAGGGGATCTTGCCACTGTTACACCAGAATCTACCAAGTGCTTGTGCCATTTATCAACGTCTTCCAAAGTTTTAACGACTACAGTTAAACAAACTTGTTCTGCCTTTTCTACAGGTTCTTTGGTATTTTCACAAAAACCCCAAAATCCATAGTTTCCAACTCTGTAAACAAAACATCCGCTTTGTTCTAAAGCTACTGGGAAGTTCAGTACTTTTTCATAAAAATATCTGGTTTCCTTCATATTATTTGTTCTCAAGAATGTAATGGGATATAATGGTTGATTTTCCATAAGAAACAATAGCGGCCTACCTTTTTAGTGTTTTCGAAAATAGATATCTTTAGCAATCAACTTTTTATAATAAAATACTGTTTTTTGCTTGGATTGAAATGGAAGCAGGTTCTACCACAGAATTTGATCTTTGTGTTGTTTGTAAAACATCAAGAATGCTTTGTGGTAGAAAGACATGTCCATTACTAAACAAGTGGTCCAACCAATATACCATTGATAAACCAAAAATAACAAATCTGGATGATACTTTTTCTCCTCCTTCGTTCTTTGTGGGTTGGTCAGGATACCCAACTCTAAATGCAGGACCCATGCTTACAGCTGATAGAATTGGAGCAAATGTCATTGATAATTCTGATAATTGGTTATCTAAAACTCAAGAAGATATTGTCAAACTTAGAATCTCTCTCCTTAGAACAAGATCTAAAATTGATGTTAAACGTCCTCTTGATTCAGACATTATACAAAAGAGTCATGAGCTTCTCTTGGGAAAAAAAGCTGTTGATGTTGAGGTGGAACTAGAGAAGAATATTATCCCGAGAATTACTCTTAATGAGCGTTCAGCTCCCCATGGCCCAATAGCACCAATTAAGAAACTTGTAATTACAGAAAATCAATCTCCTATCAATTCTATTGAAAAAGCATATTACGACACTGATTTATTAGCTGCTGATGCTTTAGAATATCTTGGTAAAGAGAAGATTGATGTAAGCACCATTATCAGAATTTTCTCAGCTGGAATGTTGGGAAGAGAAAAAAACCGAAAACTTGTTCCCACTAGATGGTCGATTACTGCAACAGATGACATCTTATCAAAACAAAAAGTAGATTTGGTGAAAAAGTATCAAGAATTGGGTGAGTATAGAATATTTACCAATACTTTCTTTGGCAATAGATTTGTGATAATTTTCGTTCCTGACTCATGGGCATTTGAGATGATAGAAACTTGGTTCAAAGGAGCTTTCATGAATCCTAGCAGTAAAGATATTGGCTTGGGTGATTGGGAACCTTATTCAGGTAGAACGGAATATGCTTCAAATGTTACTGGAGCATACTATGCAGCTAGACTTGCAGCTACAGAGTATTTATTGAAAATTAAACGGCAAGCTCAAGTGATCGTACTCAGAGAAATCTCTGATGAATACAGATTTCCGTTAGGTGTTTGGGTCATTAGAGTAGCCACACGTGCAGCTGTTAAGAAGAAATACATCAAAACTGATACAATCGACAAAGCGTTTGAAATTGTCACTAATTTCTTCAGATATCCTGTTGACTATTGGAAACAAAAATCTAGACTGTATGAAATCAAAAAAACTCAAAGAAAACTTGATCATTTCTTCGATATCTAATGTCTGCATAGGTTCGTAACAATTAAGAATAACTTAAGATTAAATAGAACATAATTATAGAGGATTTGGTGCTTACCAATGACAGACACTCTAATAAATGAAATATCGAAAGAAGATTTAAGGAAACTTGCTGTTGTTGGTACTCATCTTCATCAATGGCAAGGCAAGAGTAAACAGGATATTTTAGATGTTTTTAAGCAGCAAGCTATGGTTCAACTAGATCCTTTAAATCCTGCTGGACGTAATCATGACATCTTTTTCTCTTCACGAATCAAAGATTATAAAATTGATGACTTTCAGAAAGTTGTTTATCCAAGCAAGGAGGTTTTTGAAGCATATTTTCCTAATTTGATGGCAATTACTAAAGAACATTTTACGCTCTTTTTACCGCAGATGAAAAAGGAGTTCATGGATAAATATTATCAATCTCGTGTAGAAAAAATGGAGAAACTGCATGAAGGAATACTAAATGAAGCAAGAGAATTCATTTTAACAAATGGGCCTTGTAAAGCTGTAGATTTAGGTGAAATGGCTAGTGTAAAACCAGAATTTACCTTTTGGAAAACTAGTAATTTGGCAGGAATGTCTCTTGAAATGCTTTGGTTACTAGGTAGAGCTGTAATTGTTGAGAGAGATAATAACTGGAGAAAAGTTTATGGGCTTACAGAGAATTATTTCGATGAAACGACTCGCAGTGAAGTTCAATTTACTGATGATGAAATCAGTTATCGAAAATTCCTTGCAAAACAGAAATCTTATCCTTTGGTAGATTTAGGTAAGGTTCAATTAACAAAAAACAATAAACTATCTATAGGAAAACGAAAAAGAGTCTCTATAGATTGGTTTCCAAAAGATGATGAGAACTCCCCGAAAATTGTTTCTTTAGAAGATAGTCAAAAAGGAATGGCAGTCCCCTCAAATTGGGAAGAATTACTTAAAGATAATTTTGATAAAGAAATGCGGGCTATTGCACCTTTAGATCCCCTCATCTGGAATAGGGAATTACTTCTTCATATTTTTGATTTTGATTATACATGGGAGGTCTATAAAATCCCTAAAGATCGGAAATGGGGTTACTATGTTTATCCATTACTCTACCAAAATCAGTTAATTGGAAGATTAGAAGCAACTTTGGATAAGAAAAAGAAAATAATAAATTATTTTAACTTTCAAAAAGAAGAAATTTTTGAATTTGATTCTTCATCAATCAAGGCTCTCTTTAACCTACTAGAAAGATGGAAACAGATGTTAGGGGCTGAGAAAGCAGTTCTTCACGAAAGCATTACATCAATTGAAGAGTAATCGTCTTTAATGGATTTTATTGACACTTTTTTTGGTTTTATATATTGAAATCTATTTTTTGGAATGAGAACTAGTCATGTTTTCTCGAAAAACCCAAAAAAGAAGGTATTATTAAAGTCTAAACTACAGGTAAAGCCTCTAATACTCTAGATTACAGCGAAAAAGGCGCTTAATTTATGCAGTATATAAAGTGATTAGAAAGTTTTAACAAGTTATAAAAGTAAACGGATGTTGAAGAAGATGAGTAAAAACAAATCTTTTAACGCTCTAAATGAGCTAGAAGGGAACATATTCCCTTTTACGAAGAAAAATTACAATAATTCACCTCGCTTAATTAATTTAAGTAGGGTGATAAAGTGAATATTGCCGTTATAGGCGCAGGGTGTGGTGGTCAGGCAATTGCTGGCTTTCTTGCAAGTAAAGGTAACAAGGTAAACTTATTCAACAGATCACCAGAAAGGATTCTCCCTTTATTAGATCAAAAGACAATTGAATTGCAGGGAGAAATACAAGCAAAAGGAAAATTAAATCAAATAACAACTGATATCAAAGAAGCTATAGTTGGAACTAAATTAATTATGGTCGTTACTACAGCGACAGGTCATCAAGATGTTGCTAGGTTCTTAGCACCCCATCTTAAAGAAGGACAAACAATTATCCTAAATCCAGGAAGAACTTTTGGTAGTCTGGAATTTATGAATACTTTGTTAGCTAATGGTCTTGATTCAGACATCAATGTAGCTGAAGCTAATACTTTGATTTATGCTACAAGAATAAAAAATCCGGGGTTAAGCGACATAAAGGGAATCAAAACGTCTATTTCTGTATCAGTATTTCCTAAACATCGTACAGAACATGTAGTTTCCATGTTAAACGAGAATTTTCCTCAGTTTTATGCGGTAGACAATTTCTTAACAACGAGTTTAGGTAACATCGGAGCAGTTTTTCATCCAACAATTGTTTTATTGAATAAAGAGAAAATAAAAAATCAAGAATCATTTGATTTCTATAGAGAAGGAGCTACCAAGGAAGTAGTTGAATTAATGGAACAAGTTGATAAGGAAAGAAGGAATATCGCAAGAAAATTTGGCGTAGAAGTTCAATCACTAAGAGAATGGTTATGTGAGAGATACAGTCTTCAAGAAGATAATCTTTATGATGCTTTGCACAACAATCCATTTTATAGAGGATTAAATGCTCCAACAACCCTAAATATGAGATATTTAACAGAAGACATTCCAACTGGTCTTGTTCCTTTTTCTGAGCTTGCTAAAGCTGTAAGTGTTGATACGAAGAATATTGACTCGTTGATAAATTTAGCATCAAAAGAACTGAAAATTGATTTCAGAGAAAAAGGAAGAAATCTACAGAGTTTGGGGCTTAACCCAAAATCGATTTTTGAAGACCTAAGAAGAGTATCAGAAATTGAAACATTAAGGGAATATAATAATTTAAGAGGAGGAGCTTAAATGAAAAAAATACTTGGAGCTTGTATTGGAGATTGTGTTCATATTGCAGGAATTCATCGATTTTTACAATTAGCAGAAAAACAAGGATATGAAGCAGTGTTCTTGGGGCCAGCTGTAAGTATTGATCAAATTATCGAAGCTATCAAAAAACATGATCCCGATATAGTAGGATTAAGTTACAGATTAACACCTGAAGCAGGGTCAAAAATTATAAAACAAATTAGAGAAAGAATTTTAGAAGAAGGTTTAGAACAAAGAGAGTTTGTTTTAGGAGGATTACCAGAACTGGTACAGCAAGAAAAACAGGAAGGATTTTTCAATGTTTATTTTGAAGGGGATGATGCAGAAAAAGCAATTGCATATCTTAGAGGTAGTGTGTTTGAAGACAAATATATTACTCCCCCTCAGAACATCCTTGAGAGGATTGATTTTAAAACACCTTTTCCTGTTTTAAGACATCATTTTGGCTTACCTTCCTTAGAAGAAACCATTAAAGGTATTAGTAAAATTGCTGAAAGCAAGTGTTTGGACATTATTTCTTTAGGAACTGATCAAAATGCACAGGCTCATTTTTTCCATCCTGAAAGAATGAGTCCAGGGAAAGGAGCAGGAGGTGTTCCTGTGAGAACAAAAGAGGATTTTGAACTTCTTCATCAAGCTTCACAAACTGGAAATTTTCCTTTGTTAAGAACTTATGCTGGAACTGATGATTTAGTCGAATTAGCACAGCTTTATGTTGACAGCATAAATAATGCCTGGGCTGCAATTCCTATCTTCTGGTTTAATCAAATGGATGGAAGAGGTCCAATGGATTTGAAATCTTCTATTATTGCTCATTTAGAGGCAATTAGATGGCATGCAGAAAGAAATATCCCAGTTGAGATTCTTGAATCACATCATTGGTCATTACGAGATTCATCTGATGAAGTTGCAATTGCTTCAGGATTTCTTGGAGCTATTATTTGTAAAGAGTTGGGAGTAAAATCTTTTGTTTCTCAATATATGTTTAATACACCACCTCAAACAAATCAGAGAGACGATTTAGCAAAAATGCTAGCACAAAAAGAATTGATTGAATCTCTACAAGATACAAATTTTACAGTATACACTCAAACAAGAACGGGATTATTTAGTTATCCAATTGATTTATCCATGGCTAAAGGACAACTTGCTCAATCTACAATGTTGCAAATGCAACTTAATCCTCAAATTGTTCATGTTGTCAGTTATAGTGAAGCAAATCATGCTGCAACTCCTGAAAATGTTATTGAAAGTTGTAAGATAACTAAACAAGTAATAGCAAAGTGTCTTGAAGGGCAACCAGAAATGATTTGGGACCCTTATGTGCTTAAAAGAAAACAGGAGTTAATGGAAAAAGCAATAAAAATAATCAATTCAATTAAATCTATCGGATCAGTTTTAGATCCCAGTGTTCTTCTTAAGAGTGTAAATATTGGATTACTGCACGCTTCTCAACTTGATTCTTACAGATCAAATGAAGAAAAAATAAAAGAAAATATCCTTCACTAATCTGCGAAGAGAAATTTCACTTAAACTTAGAAGAATTATTTAGTAAACGAGACACTTTATCATTTGATAAACAGAAAACTTTACAAAATCACCAATATATTTGATTAAACAACTAAAGGGTTTGCACAATGTTCTCTTTCTATAAAATAAAAAAGACTTTATATAAATCCCATGAAGAATAGTGTTTAATGCCCATTACTGTGCTCATAGCAAATCGAGGTGAAATAGCTCTACGTATCATACGATCTTGCCAACTATTGAACATGAAAACTGTTGCAGTTTTTATAGATAGTGAGTCAGCATCTCAACATGTCAAAATGGCAGATGAAGCTTATTCTCTGGGAGATGGCACAGTACAGGAAACTTATTTGAATATTAGAAGAATTATTGAAATAGCTTTACAATCTGGAGCAGATGCTATTCATCCTGGTTATGGTTTTCTAAGTGAGAGTTCAGAATTTGCTAGAAATGTCGAGAAAAATGGTTTGATTTTCATCGGTCCTTCCTCTACAATAATTGAAAATCTAGGAGATAAGATAAAAGCTAAACAGTATGCTAGAGAAGTAGGAATTCCAATAATACCAGGTTCTACAGGATATGTAAATTCTCTTGAAGAAGCAGAAAAAGTAGTATCTGAAATTGGATATCCTATTATAATAAAATCTGCATTTGGAGGTGGAGGAAGAGGAATGGAGGTTGTTAAATCTCATGAAACACTTGAGATAAGTTTAATGGGATGCCAAACAATAGCAGAACGGTTCTTTGGACGGAAAGAAGTGTTCATTGAAAAATACATAGGTGCCCCAAGACATATTGAAATTCAGTTCATAGCAGATAATTATGGAAACACTATACATTTAGGAGACAGAGAGTGTACAATTCAAAGAATGCATCAAAAAGTCATAGAAGAAGCTCCTTCCTTTATATCAGATGAACTAAGAGAAGATCTTGGGGAAAGAGTGTGTAAATTAGCTAAAAACATCTCCTATGCTAATGCAGGAACTGCTGAATTTCTTTGGAAACATGGTGAGGTTCTGTTTAATGAGATTAATCCTAGGATTCAAGTTGAACATCCTGTTACAGAAATGATTACAGGGATAGATATCGTACCTCAACAATTGAGAATTGCTGCGGGTGAAAAATTAGCTTATAAGCAAGAAGATATAGAATTTCGAGGGCATGCCATTGAATATCGAATTAATGCAGAAGATCCTATACGTTCATTTTATCCTCAGTCAGGCAAGATAACTGATCTCCGAATTCCTGGAGGTAATTTTGTTCGGTTTGATACTTTCGTGACACCATCATCACAAGTTACTGATAGGTTTGATTCCTTGATTGGAAAATTGATTGTTTGGGGAGAAAATAGGAAAGAAACAATAGAGCGTTCTCAACTTGCTCTGAAGGAGTTATCCATTACAGGGCTTATAACCAACATTGGTCTTCATCGGGCAATTTTGGAGACAAAGGAGTTTAATGTAAGGGATCTTACAACAGATTTCCTTGAGAGAAACAACATCCAGTTAATACTTTCTAATTATGAAAAATCAAAACTTGCAGCTGTTTATTCTGTTTATGAAAAACATAAGATGAAACTTGATACTTTCCAAATGCATATTCAACAGAAAAGACCAATGAATAATAAATGGAAACAACAGAGCAAACTCGAACAACACAATAATCGTTAGTTAGTATTTCTGAGGAATTATTATGAAAAAGAAAGTTATCTATCGTGGGAGAGAATACATCATAGAAACAGTTGAGGAGGGTAAGATTTCAATTGATGGGGAAATTTATTCAACAGAAGTAACTCATGGTGTGAAAAACATTTACAAAGTCATAGTCGATAGACAACCTTTTACAGTTGAGGTAAAAGATGGCAAATTCCATATCGATGGTGAGGAAGCAATAATTGAAGTTAAACCCCATATTCCCATTGAAGTTGGAGATGAATTTTTAGAACAAGAAACAAATAAGACTATTACTGCTCCAATTCCTGGAAAAATAATTCAAATACTGGTTAAAGAGAATGATTCTGTAACTAAAAACCAAGAATTACTTATCTTGGAAGCAATGAAGATGAGAAATAGGATTTTTTCACCAATTGACGGCGTTGTATCCAAAGTTTATGTAACCTTAGATGAAGCTGTTAAACAAGATCAGAAGCTTGTTGATATCGAAGTTAAGTAATTTACAAATAAGTTTCAAAAAATTGCGAAAAATAATCTTTCATAATTTCAAAATCTTTCGTTTTGGAAAATTTATGATTTGCTCCAGGAACTATTTTCATTTCTTTATCAAGCATCTCAGGAATTTTACTGAACAATTTTTCTATCTTCTCAACTGGAATAATCTCATCCCTATCACCAGTAATTATCCTAATTGGACATTGGAGATAAAGGGCTTGTTTCATGGGATTGTAATGTCTAGATTGAAACAGAAAACTATTCTTCAAGTTAATTCTTGGAAATCGCATCTGTTTATTAGCTCTCCACAATTGGACTAATCCATCAAAAATTTTCATTTTTGGTATCTCCTCCGTATCATAGACAGGAGATCTGATTGCCAAACACCTTATCCTTTCATCTCTTGATGTATGACATAAGGCCATCGCTCCACCAAAACTTTCGCCGAGCAATCCTATTCTAGAGGGATCGATTCGCTGGTGATGAACAAGTTTTGAGAGAACAAGGTTGATATTTTCTTGAGAATAAATATACTCAAATAAACCCGTACTTTGTCTTACTCCAACATAGTCAAAGCAAAATACGCATAGTTTTTTGAAGTGAAGAAATTGGCTAATCGCGTTTCTTCTTCTTCTGGTTCAAAACCGGGCATACCATTCAAATGCAAAACTAAAGGAGCTGGTTTCTTCGTATCTGGAAGAAACAACATTCCATTAATCAACTCTTTTCTGAATTGTATTTGAACAAACTCTTTTGACATGTATTTCACTTTCTTTGTATTTCACAGAAACTTATTGAGTAATTTCTTGATCTCTGATTATTGATCTGGAAAGAATTTGGAACTTTGGAATATTTCGTGTCTACTTTTTCAGATAATTTAACCTCGTAGTTGTTATTTTTTTGAGCGTCTGTTATTTCTATATCATGAAGACTAATGTTTAATCCCTCTCCAATTGCTTTCGAAACAGCTTCCTTTATAGTCCAATAAATAGTTCCCAATTCGCTATCATTAGAAATTGTGCTTCTTTCACGCTCAGTAAAAGCTTCCTTGTAAAAAGATTCATTTCTATCTTCTATTTTCTCTATATCAATTCCTAATGGTTTGGAGCCCATTGCTGCTAATGCATAATTCTCCGAATGAGATATAGACATGAAAAGGTCTGATTTCTTTTTGTCTTGTAGATTATAGATATATGGCTGCCCTTTAGCTGTTTTTCTTATTTCGATTTTATCGAAAATTTCCGGTTTATTTTCAATTTGTGAATACAGTTCCTTTGCAGCTATTAATCCTGCTAAATATTCCATCTTTCGCTTGTTATTTTTTATTTTCTGAAAAGCGGTTTTTTCTTGGTTTTTCATATATCTGATCAATTCTTCTGGAGTTTGAGAGAATTTTTCTACTACGTTCTTGATAGGAACAATTTTCACTTTTGATTCTTTGAGTAAGGAAGACATCTCCCAGTATTCCTTTATTACAGCTATCTTTTGAAGGACTTCATCAGAAACTTCTGTTGGAAATTGTGTATGAATCAACCCTAATTTGTCTAATCGAAGAATAATTTTTCCGTCTTTGTCTATTGCCTCTAGATTATAATAGCTATGGGTATCATTTTTAGAAATAAACTCAGAAACAACATAAACAGGTTCATTCTTATTGAAGAACTCCAATTTCTCTATAGTTGAAGGAAGTGAGATGCTTTGGTTTATGATATAATCATATAATCCAGCAGTTTGAAGTGTAGCTTCAATAATCAAAGGTTCTACAAGAGTTTTCTTTTTCTTATTAGCGAATAACTTCAAACCTGGTAAATTAACCTTAGCAACAGCTTTTTCACCAGATAATTCTACTAGTTTATCTAATACTTGAAAGCTTGGACCATGGAAGAATACAGAATAGATATCACTCTTTGATAAGAGCTCAATTCTTGTCTCGGTTAAAACATGTTTTGTCTTCCTACTTCTAATTTTCTTTGCATTTGTTTCTATTCTAGTGAAGAAGTGTTCATTTTCTCTTGTTCTGGAACTATCTGCTTTTGAAACAAACAATGAATTCATTTGAAGAGTTTTGGTCACCATATCATATTTCACAAAAATATCCTTACTATCAATATTTGGTAATTTGACGGGAGACTTGAATTCAATATCTTTAAACACATCAGCTGTTTTTTCAGTTGTAAGTTTATACATCTCTGCAAACATCTCAATACCCATTACTCCGGGGAAGAAGGGGACGTTTTGAATCTGATGATCATTAAGGTACAAATCTGTGAGTGTAGAAATTGTTTTCTCTCCTCTGAAAACTGAATCTTTGTATGATAGATTCTGAACCATTGGGAAGGTAATCAGCTCAATTTTGCTTGAAGTTCGATTTGATTGTTCAAATGGACCTAATCCACAAGAAACAACAACTTCTGGTTGAGTACCACTAAAGAATAGATCACCAAAGAGAGTTGTACCTTTATCGAGTGGAATAGGATAGATACCTTGAGATTCTAGTATATCCATTATTGATCCCCGAGTAGCCATTCCTACATTACCCCAGGCTGACCAGTCACAGGCTAAAGATGAGATCCCTTCTTGATTTAACTTCCAACACAATCTGGAGAGATAACCATTGGCAAATGAATAGTCAATTTGTCCCATATTTCCATATCTACCCGCTATAGAAGTAAAACAAATTAATCTCTTCAATTTCTTCTTGTCGATAGCATTCAGTATGTTCCATATTCCTTCTACTTTGACTGAAACTATGAGTTTTGAAAGACCAAATTTCTTTTTCTTGAATTGTTTAGATTCCTCTAATCCAGCTCCATGAATGATGTGAGTGATTTTTGATTGTAGTTGCATCTCAATCTTCGCGATAGCTTCTTTTACAGCTTTTTTATCAGTTACATCAACTTTGGAATAGATTACTTCAACACCTTGACCCTCAAGTTGTTTCATATTTCGTAAGACATCTAAATCAAATAGGAAACGATTCCAGTTTCTTTCTATCATTACTGGAGTTACTTTCTCTTCTTTTTCCTTAAGGTCTTCAATCATCTTTTGGCGTTTCTCTTTCAGCTGTTCTTCAGTATAATCAAGCATATCGATTGTATAATTTGATATATCTTCAATCCCTACAATTGCTACTTTAGGTGTAGATCTTGAACACAGCTCTTCTAGACATTTGAAAGTAATTCCTCTTCCACCACCAGTTGCAAGAATAATGTCTTTGTCTGAAACCTCTATTGAGCTCCTTTTAACATCGCTTTCATCAACTTCTGCAGAAACTAATGTGAAACGCATATTATCTTTGAAAGATATTTCTAGATAATCATCCCAATATTCCATTTCTTGCAGAATCTCACTTATTTTTTCAGAGTAAACATGTTTTATCTTCATGTTGAACTCATGTCCCAAAGTTTTGATAAAACCAGAAATACCACCTGAAAGAGGATAAGAATCCTTATCAAATCCAAAATAATTCTCCGAGGATATTGCCATCAAAATCTGATTGGAATTCAATTCTAGGTCCTGGAAAAGGAGGAAGAGTTTCTCGTAAATCTCTTGGTCAATATAACCTGGATCAGTTTTAGATTCAGGTAAAATTATAATTATTGAATCATAGTTCTTATTTTCAAGTTCATTTGGTTCTTGAACAAGAAGTTTGAAAATTTGATAGTTCAAACCTTGTTTTTCAAAAGCTTTAGCTAAAACTTGAGTTGATTTTGATTCTAAATCAATAAGTAGATTGCTTCGAGGAACCATATCGATTTTTTCTGCTTCTTGTTTATTCAAAGGAACAGGAGCAGTAATTAGTTTTTCAACATTTACAACATGTTTACTTTTCTTCTCTTCGGCAGATTTTGTTTCGGTTTGATGTTCAACTTTAATCATTTCTTTATCAACTCCGCTGGTTTGAGAAGCAAGGTAATCGCAGATATCATTAATTGTTCTTAATTCTGCAAGGTTGACAGTATCATCGATTGGTAAGTCAAGAACATCTCTTAATTCACCAAAAATTTCTGCTTGTTTAATTGTATCGATTCCTAAATCTTCTTCGAGATCCATGTCGCTGTCTATCGTCTCTGGTTCATAGCCAGTTGTTGATGCGACTATCTCGATAACTTTTGATTGTAAGTTCTCTGCTTGAACGATTGCTGGTTTAACCTCTTTTTCAACAACTTGAACAACTTTCGTTGTAGATCTCCCGATATACTCCGCAATGGAATTTGGAGTAGAGAAATCTGCTAAGTTAACTGTATCATCAAAACCCAATTCCCAGTTGTCTCGTACAATACCAAATATTTCAGCTTGTTTTACAGTGTCTACACCTAAATCTTCTTCCAGATGCATATCAGCCTCAATTAGTTGGGGTTCATAACCTGTTTTTTCTGCTATAACTTGAATTACATCCCTAAGGATTTCTGAAACTTCAGAGGTAGCTTTAGTGAGCTTCACTGCAGAAGCTAATTCTCTTTGTTTCTTCAATTTCTTGCTAGTTCGAAGTTTTAATACTCTCCCATCATAGAAGAAACCTTCAATGTTACCACCTAATTCTGCTAACCATGATTCATATGAATCAAGGTCATATCTATCTTCATATGTATTAAGTTTGAAAGCTGTAAAAGCGATTTGAGAACCAAACCCAGCAGCTAATCTTATAGCGTATTTTGCTCTCCTCCTCATACCCTTTGAGAAATTTAGGTCTTTGAAATTTGGATCAATTTCGTTTAAGTTTGCAATTGGTGGTATTATACCCTTTTCCATCGATTTAATTGCTATACATTCCTCAATTCCAGCTCCCATCGCATGACCTGTAAAACCCTTAGTATTCATTATTACTAAATCTGCTACATTTGCACCAAATATGTGCCTTAAAGATTCAACTTCAGATTCTGCACTTCCTCCTCTTGCGGGTGTATAGGTTTCATGAGAAACAAACATACCTTCAGAAGCTATCTCTTTTCTTGTAATCTTGTGCTGTGATTCTATATCCTTGATGAAGGTTTCAAACACTCTATTAATATGTTTAACATCTATTTTTGAACCATGGAAAGCACTGTTTGAGAAAGTTGTTCCAATTAAATCAACAATAGGTTTAATCCCACGTTCAGTATAAGTTTGTTCATTTTCTAACACTAATCCTGCAGCTGCAGAACCAACAATCAATCCATGTCTATTCTTACCAAAAGGTATAGCAGCTTCCTCAACTTTATCCTTTGTTGTTACACCTCCAGCAACTAGGAAACCAGCGCCAATCCAAGGCAATAGGTTCTCACTAGAAGCTACATCTGCTGCAATAACAACTACTCTGTTACACCTACCAGTTTTTATCCAATCTTCCGCTATTCCTATTGCTTGAGTTGTTGAAGCGCATGCAGCGTTTATTTGGGTGTTGGGCCCTTTTGCTTTGATCAATTGAGCAAACTGTGAATGACCCATTGAGAGTACTCTAAACAGAAATTCTCTACTGAAACTCTTTTCAGGATTAGTTGCTAAATGTTCAGTGATTTCCTTTACTAGATAATCATATCCGGGGAAAGCTGAAGCGAAAATCACTCCTGTTTCATTTTGTAATTCTTCAGGTAAAGCCCATTCCCCTTCTAACACTTTTCCGGTAGTAGTTGTGAATTCAGATTTAACAAGAGGTATTCCAGCATCTTTTAGAGCTTCTAAACCAGCACAGATTGCTAGTTGAAAAGAGAGATCTAAGGCATTCACAAGTTTAGGTTTCAAACCGAAATCTTCAACTGGATTAAATTCGCCTATCTGTCCTGCTAAATTGATAACTTGTGATTTATCAACTAGTCTTTCAAATGAAGCATTTCCATCAGCTGATTTAATCAGTCTGATTATGTTCTTGTTGAGCATCTCTTGTTTAATCTCATCAGCAACTGAATCAATGAAATTTTCACCCAAAAGAACAGCATCAATGTTAGCATCATCAAAGACACTTCTACTTTTTCCTGGCATCCCAATTCCAACACCAGTAACACCTATTTTGATAGTAGAAGTGATTGGTTCGTGAATTGGTACTACTCGCTTTGCTTCCTTAGTAGAATCTTTATTTGTATATCTGGAATAAAGATCGTAACCCATCTTTAGATAATCATGCAAAGCTTGATCTTTACTTAGTTGCTCAATCCTCAGTGGTTTTGTTTTTGTAGGAGATGTATGTGCAACTAATGGTTGTTCAGTTTTCTCAGCAATGCTAATAGTTTCTCCAAGAGCAATTTGAGAGGAATTTCTTATATTTTCAATTGTTTTACTTATTTTGTTAATTTCGTTATCTTTTGGAGTTAAAGTAGTAAAAACTTGAATATCCTTTCTATCTTTCAGAATGTCTTTTGCGAATGAATGAAGTGCTCTTTTTGGACCAATTTCAACAAATACTCTAGCACCTGCTTTGTAAATCTCCTTAATTTCGTCTACCCATTGAACAGAAGAACAAATCTGGTCTAGAAGCAATTTTTGTACCTGAGCAGGGTCTGAAGGATATTTGTTTCCAGAAACATTACTATATACGGGGATTTGTGGTTTATTATAAGTTAGATCTGCTAAAATTTTTCTCAGCTCTTTCTCAACACTTGCAACAATTTTAGAGTGAAATGCTGTGGATACTCTTAGTTTCTTTGCAGTTATTCCCTCTTCTTTTGCACGTTCAATAGCTTCATCAATGCCCTTATCGTCTCCTGAGATAACTGTTTGTGAGAGTGAGTTTATATTCGCAATAGTAACATAATGATCTTTAACACGTTCAACTATATCCTTGACTTTATGTCTTGTCGCAAGTACAGCAGCCATTGAACCTTCTGTTTTGCTACTTGCACTACACATGGCTCTTCCTCTAGCGATTACTGCCTTAAAACCGTCTTTGAATGAAAGAACACCTGCGGCAACTAAAGCTGAATATTCACCTAAACTATGGCCAGCTACGAAGTCGGGTCTGATACCTTTTTCTTCTAGATATCGAGTGAGAGCGATTTCTACTATAAATAGTGCAGGTTGAGTAAACTTAGTGCTTGTCAAACGCTGATTATTTGCTTCCTTTGATAAATCAGGGGAACCAAAGAGAATTTCTTTAAAGCTGATTGAATAATAATGATCCCATATTTTTTCAGCTGTTTCTAATGTCGCTGCAATTATGTTAGAGTGTTTGCTTAATGTTTCCATCATCCCAATATATTGGCTCCCTTGCCCTGTATACATGAAACAAATTTGCTGTTCGTTCTCTTTTCTTCCCACTTGAGTTTCAAGAAGGGAAAATGGAGTCAACACAGTTTTCCCGATTGGAGCTTCTGAAAGATAGGTTATCTTGTCCTTATCATATTCTTCCAATATAGCATGATAATTTGTACCTCCAAAGCCAAATGCAGATACTCCTGCTCTTCTCACTTCATTCTTACTAACATTCCATTCATTTGCATCTGTATTAACATATACTGAGGATTGTTTCCAGTTTATCTTTGGATTTAGCGTTTCCACATTTGCAGTCGGTGGTAATATTTGATTGTACAATGAAAGAGAAGTTTTAA
This sequence comes from Candidatus Heimdallarchaeota archaeon, assembly GCA_023705905.1. Classification (GTDB taxonomy): domain Archaea; phylum Asgardarchaeota; class Heimdallarchaeia; order Heimdallarchaeales; family Heimdallarchaeaceae; genus UBA460. Next base: position 1,665 of record BPTK01000051.1, on the reverse strand, counting down.
TTAAAGATGCAATTCCTGCTGCACTTTTAAGATGACCAATTTGACTTTTAACTGACCCAATAGCAACTTTTTTGTCTCGATTTCTCTCTTTAAAAATATCATCAAGAACTTCCAATTCAACTGCATCACCTACAATAGTTGAGGTCCCGTGAGCTTCTATATATTGGACATCATTAACATCTATTTTCGCTTTCCTCAAAGCCATAGTGATAGCTTGTTTAGGTCCTTCTGGATTAGGAGCAGTTATTCCCTTTCCTTTACCATCTGAAGACGAACCTATAGAAGATATTGTCGCATAGATTCTATTTCCATCTCTAATAGCGTCTTCTAAACGCTTGATAACAACAAATCCGGCACCTTCACCCATAACAAACCCATCTGCTTTCTCATCAAACGGTCTTGATCCAATTCCAGAGAGTGCGCCAATTTTACAGAATTTCACATAAGTAGAAACATCCATTGAACGATCTGCTCCCCCAACTAAAGCAATATCATAATCTTTAGAATTCAGAGAAGCTATCGCTGTATCTAAAGCAGCAATACTTGATGCACATGCAGCATCAGTAGTCATAGATTTTCCAGTTAAGTTGAAAACATTTGCAATTCTTCCAGCGATAATATTTGACAATTCTCCTGGCATGGAATCTTCTGTAACAATTGGGTATTTGTGAGAATATGATTCTGTTAAATTCTTGATGAATTCTTTTTGTTCAGAAACAGATAATCTTTGGAATATCTCATTATTTTTAATTACTTCTTCAATTTCATGGAAAAATACTCTACGATTTGTATATCTTTGAATTTCTCCCCCTAAAGAATTACCAATTATAATTGCCATATTTGTTCTGGTCTTTCCATCAGTAGGTAAACCAGCATCTTCCAAAGCTTGCCTTGTTGCCTCTAAAGACCATTTTTGAACGTCATCCATCTGATCTGCCATTTTAGGAGGAATTCGATATTTAATTGAATCAAATTTGTAATCTTTAACAAAAGCACCAATTTTAGAATATGTTTTGCCTTCAATACTCTTATCAGAATCGAAATATAGTTTTGCATCCCATCTTTCTTTAGAAACCTCGGTTACTGAGTATTTTTTACTCAAAATATTCTTCCAATATTGCTCAATATTCAAGGCATCAGGGAAAACACAACCTAATCCTATGATAGCAACTTTGTTTTTAGTTGTCAATTCAACTTCATTAGCTGATTCTTCAGATTCAGCTGGGGGTGAAGCAAGTAGCAATTCTGTTTGTCGTACTTGGTTTTCTAGGAATGTCTCTCCGTTGTGAATCACATCAAAATGTAAATCCTCTATTCTGTAAATATTCCTCTTTCTTCCTATAATTTCACCTGTCATAAAAACGCCAGATTCGAGTTGAGCATCGGTTGAAATAGGAATAAATTGTGTGCTGTCTCCACCAGGAACATGGTCATTATTCCATATTTCTCCTTTTGAAGCTATCCTTAATGCGCCTAGGTTATCTTTCTCATACAATTCTTTTCTTTCTCTGATTGGTAAGCCTTGCCTCAATCTTTCTTGTTCATGTTCTAGAGTTGATTGAACAAATTTTGTTGGTACAGCTCTAGCTCGTGTATTTACTGTTGAACCTATTACTTTCGTTCGTGTAGAATTGAGTAACTGTTCTTGATAGAATTGGGTGAGTG
>BPTK01000050.1 GCA_023705905.1 Candidatus Heimdallarchaeota archaeon | reverse complement strand
TAGGTTTTCTAGAGAGCTATCCATTCATAGTGCAAATGCTTGCGAGAATTGTTCTGATTTTGATTATCTTCGTACTTCTCATAGCATATCTCTTAACCAAGAAAAAAGATGTTCTTTACATGATAATCTCTTACATTATTGTGTTTCCAATATTGGTTTTCCTTGCTTACTTTGATCAAATGGTGGCTTTGCTTACTCTGAGCGTTCTAGGTTTTCTTCCTTGGATTCAAATTCAAAGAAGGAAGTATCCCTTTTCTTCTCGAAAAGAGTCAAAGAAAAATATTCAAACAAATGAAAGTCAAGATAAGTCTTCAATATAAAACAATTCTTAGACTTATTCTTTTTTTTCTCATGATTAAATCTCGCTCTACAGCAGGTCTAACACTCAAAAACATTATGGAATGCAACTTTAACCTTTTGATGTCTTAAAATCTGATCTCTCTTTGAAAGATAGTTTTTAAATTATAAGAACTGAGTTATTATTGCCGGTGGGGAAAAAATGGAAAATGAAGATGAATTAATTAAACAAGATCTAGAACCAAATACAAGATTACATACATTGTTACATACTAAGCAATACTCAAGGTACAGCCTGTTCCAACATCTATTGCTACCCTTATGGGCTTTATCATTTTTCCTTTTCATAGGCTTTTATGAGAAGTATATATTATTAACACGAATACTTGCTAGGAGTGTACTAATCTTATACCTTTTAGTACTTATTGTATCTTATCTCATAACTAAAAAAAGGGATGTTCTTTACATGATAATCGCTTTTATTATTGAGTTTCCAATATTGGTTTTCCTAGCTTACTTTGACCAAATGATTGCTTTGTTTACTCTAGCAATTATAGGATTTTTTATTCAAATGTATGTAGGGAAGAATCCAAATCGTTCTTCCTCTCTGAAAGAGTCAAAGAAAATTTCTCAAGCGAAAAAAAGTCAAAGTAAGTTTTCAATAGAAAACAAGTCTTAGACTTATTCTTTTTTTTATCATTCCCCATTATAGTTAGTTCTATCTCTTCGAGGATAACTTATAACGAAATATGATGTTAAATTTCACATCTATTAGTTCTTCTAAAACAATAATTTATTTGCCCTTCGATGATTTAAGCTCCTTTTTTAATGTTTGAAAAAAAACAATCAGCCACATAGCTATAAAAGTGTCTGCTGTGTTTTATTCAATACAAGAATTCGTGAGGTAATGTTCACTTGAAACTGATGAAAATTCAAATCAGCTTATCAGCTTTCAATTTGTTCACTTTATTAGAAGAGCTTTAAACGCCAGTTAAACAGCTATTGCACGCTAATTGTTACATAGAACCCCATTTGAGAAGGAGGTTTACAATAAGGTAGGTCAAAAATTGTGTAAGGCAGGAATTTAGCTATATCTTTTCTTAAAAGGAATAACATATTTGATCCAGACAAATGCTACAAGAACTGCCAGAGGAATTAATACTGTAGGTAACAACCGAGCTAAACAGAAAAAAGCTTTGTTAATAGGATATATGTCTACAGCTTCACCTTCTCCATCAAGTTTATATTTACATCTTAACCCAAGATCTGACCACCAGTTACCAATTTTGGTTTCTTTATTATACCAAGTGTTTGTAGACAAAAGATCTTGAGCTTCGCCTAAAGCTTTCCATTTTTGGTTGTTATTGATAAAATGGTTTTGATAAAGAACATTTTCAAATGTATTGTAAAATAGAGATATACCATAGTATTTGTTTTCTTCTAAGATATTGTATGAGAAAACATTTTGTTTACCCTCATTTAGAGCGATTCCATAGGTATAATTATAACAAACATTATTAGTTAAAATTGAATTATTAACATCTATTAGACTTATACCAGGAGAACCATCACCATGTCTAAGCAAATTATCTTCAATCTTGATTTCATTACAACTTTTCAAACCGAATCCACCACAGTTATAAACACAAATATTATCCAATAAATTTGATGAATTGCATCTATACAACTTGATGCCTTTTCCATAAATCATATTACTATAGCTACATGAATTGTTGATAACATCCGTAAAAGAAGAATGAGATATGTAAATTCCTTGATCAGAGTTGTATGTGCAGTTATTATTGTTGATTATTGAATAATCACACGTATTGATATAGATTCCTTTGTATTGATTGTCGAGACATGTATTGTTAATAATTTCAATATAGTCAGAATCATAAACCTCTATGCCAATATTAAGACCATGTGCTAAAGTATTGTCATAAATCTTAATTCCAGATGCATTATACGAGTAAATGTCCATACTTTCAGAGCAATAATTATTGATTATAGAAGCTGTATTATTACCTATATCTGTGATGAAAATACCATATCCTTCGGTAGATAGAAAACAGTTTTGTATCAGAAAATGTTTGGTTGTGGTTTGAATTAAGATACTAGTATGATTCAATGAATCAGTAATATTATAATTTTCAATAATATAGGGATGAGATATATTACCGAATCCAGGAAAACCATAATCTGTGAAATTATCATCAGAAACGATTGAAATTGGTTCATGAGGTGTTAATTCCAGAGAAAATATTATTTCCTTTCTGAAAAAATCTGTCCTCTGAGAAACTGTTGTTGTATCGATAAAAATTTCTTTTTTAGGCAAAGAAGATTCTCCTTCAAATCCGGAAGAAAGGAAAACTGAAGTGGTTAGAACAAAAGTAATGAAAATGAAGTGAATGTAGACATTTTGTTTGCTCATTTTTGCTCTCCTCAAGTAAACAAAATTAGAATCGTGTCTTGGATTATAAGTCTTGCTCAAATTATCATATAAACATGAATAGGGACTTCTAGAGAATTAAACATCCCATTTGCCACATTTACTTCCCCATCTAGCAATCACTTTGTCATCCATAATAACTTCAATTATTTCGCAGATGTTAGGACAGTCTTTGCATTCAAATCCTTTTGTTTGATAATTTATGTCAGGAATTTGCCAACCTACAAAATTCGTTTTCAATTCAGGACTTTTCACCATCTTATTCATAGCAAGAATAGCTGCTCCTATCGCTCCCATAACATCAAAGTGTTCAGGAACAATAATCTCATCCTCATGTTGTATCTTATTTTGCTTGATAAGCGATCGTCTGAAAGTATCTCTTATACCAAGATTTGTTGCTACCCCACCTTGAAGCATAATTGGTCCAATAATCTCTTTTCCTTTACCAACATTGTTCAAATAATTTCTTACAAGTGCTTCACTTAATCCTCGAATAATATCTTCAACTGTGTGTCCAAGTTGTTGTTTATGTATCATATCTGATTTAGCAAAGACTGTACATATCCCTGCAATAACTACAGAATTATCTGACTTAAGTGCTAAATCACCAAATTCCTCTATTGGAATTTCTAGACGACTAGCTTGCTGATCTAAAAATGAACCAGTACCTGCTGCACATACAGTATTCATTCAAAGTCAACTGGTACTCCATTGCGAATTAGGATAATCTTACTATCTTGCCCACCAATTTCCATAATAGATTGAATATTACTATTTTCATTAAATGAGGCTAGAAAATGTGCTGTAATCTCATTTCTTACAACATCGGCTCCGACAACCAGACCTGTAAGCTGTCTTGCGCTTCCAGTTGCTCCAACTCCGTGAATTTGGAACGTCTACCCAACTTTATCTTTGAGAAGGGTTACTCCATTTTGAATAGATTGGATTGGTCTCCCTTCTGTTCGTATATAGATGGATTCAACTAAATTTTTGTTCCTATCAATAATAGCTAAATTAATACTTCTAGAACCAACATCTACTCCGAGATAGTATTTATCTGATTTAGATTCAAATGCTAGTTCTTCTTGAGTAGACTCCAACGTTTATTTTTTTGGAATAGTTACAGTCATTCCTTCTTCTTCTGGACAATCACAATTTTCAGTCATAGTTAAATTTCTCCCATGAAATTTTTTCTACAGGATTTCCATTTCGTTCGCTTTCTCGTTTGATCTTTAACATGTCGATAAATGCTTCCAATCTTGTTTGAAAACCTGCTTCTCCTGTCTGTTCATCAACTATTAACGGAAGAACAGGCATACCATAATCGTCACTAATACTTGGGATAATGGTTTGAGCACTCAATTCCGGCATGCAACTGAATGGCCATACATGCACCATGCCATCCCAACCAAATTCGCGTAGCAAAATAGTTGCCCCTAAGCTTTCTTGTCCATCTCCACCAGCATATTGTTGCATATATGGTCGTGCTTTTTCTCTATATATCTTGTAATATTCTTTTACAAAAGGATTCACTTTTGCTGGTAAATCTGTAAATTTTTTTAAAGAGACAGTGTTTCTACAGATTACTCCCAGATCATTTAACCTTCGATATAAATCAAGATGAAGCATTGGTTCAAGAACAACATATATTTCTCCTATTATTCCTATCTTCAAAGGATCAGCATACTCATCTATTTGCACTTGTTCCTCAAACATTTTTGGTATAAGTTTATGGAATTTTTTAATTTCTTTAACTCTTTTAATACTAAATAATTTTTTATGAACGTCATTAGCTACTCTTTCAGTCGTTCCTTCTTCTAGTTCCACTCCACGATAGAAATTTATTAGATGCTCAACTAAATCCAGAGAATAGTTTTTCACCCATATTTTACGAAGAGCTCCAATTGCTTGCCATATGTTAAAATTATTGCTAACTGATTGTAAATCTCTCAACATGTCAAGGGGTTTGTGATAATCAATATTTGTAAACTTGACCTTATAGCCTAATTCATCAGTTATCACTCGTTGAACCGGACCGTAACAGCTAGCTCTACAGGTTCCTATACCTCCAATCGTGAAAACATGATTTGCTCCCCTTTCAATGCACTCAATCAAGGAACCTAGACTCAATTTAAATGGAGTACACATCCATTCAGGAGAGTGTTTTGATCCAATATCAAGTGTACGTTTATTAGGTGTGTGAGGATTAATAATTCGTTCTTCTGGAACTTCCATTTCTTGGAAAATTGATTTGAATAAAAGAGTCATAGGACCAAAGTGATGATATGTTATATACGACAAAAATTTCAGCTCCAATTTTCTAGAACCAAATCAGGTTCTTGTTCTTCTAACTTAGGAATGAGTGCTTCATTTTTTTTCATTCGAAGTATATCGCAAAACGCTTCTAATCTTGTCTGGAATCCTGCTTCACCTGTATGAGCATCAAGTGTTAGTATAGCTAGGGGGGTTTCCGCTTGTATTTTCTTTGCAAAATGTTTTGCGTATTCCATTGAAACCGAAACTGGTCCGCAGATAAAATTCACGAGCATAAGGATTCCATCAATTTTTTGGTTTTCAAGATAATGCATAGCTGTTCCAACAATCTCATGTTCAAATTCAAAATAGAGATAATCACTTTTTCCAAATAGATGTTTTTCTAATTCTTTTAAAGGTAATTTCTCTGGTTCTGAAAATTCTAGACCGAAATCTATCATTGATAAACGTAAGAGTTGTCTTTCAATTAGATTTCTTGGCATTTGTTGAGAAGTGATTATGTCTACACCTAGTTTTTGTAACTTTTTTCTAACACCTAACGATGCGTAATCATCATTCAAAACATAAGTATGCCCTACTAAAGCAACTTTCAACACTTCTTCCCCTTCATCATTTATTGGAACATCATTCAATAGAATTTCAGATCTTTCCCATTTCTTTAAGGTTTCTTCACTAATGATTACTTCATCCAGTCCTCTTCTATGTGCCCTTAAAGCTAGAATTGCTGCACGTATAATTCGTAAAGGATTTTTTGTGAATTTAAAACCAATTTCAAATATGATTTCGGTAAGTCTCCAGAATCCATGTTTTTCTCTGGATGTACTATAATATGGACCTATAATTGGTGGCAGATTTTTCTTTGTGTGCTTAAGAATATCAGCTAAAGCAACAAATTTTGGACAACCTACTTCCCGTTCTTTTCTACTTGCAAATCGAGGAACAAATAAATAATCTAACTCTTTGTCTTCAAGATCTAAGACATGACCATGATATAATTTAGTTGAGTAACATTCATCGTCAAGAGTCTCTAGTACTCCCCTTTCCTTTGTGATTTTATTAGTAGGAGAAGAAAGAACTACTTCAGCACCTAGTTTTATGAAGAAAGTTTCCCACATATTTGTGAAATAATAATAAAGCAATCCTCGTGGAATACCTACCCTCTTCTTGCGCTTTTTTAGCCTCTTTTCACCAAAATCCTTACTCATTTACTGTTCCTCTAAATACTTCAATTATGTTTTTTTATAGGTCCCAATAGCTGCTAAACTTATAGAAAACAAAAGTAACAGCTAGGTTTAAAATTTTTCGTTAAAAATAAAACATTCAAAAATGATTTAGGCTTTTTTCTGCTACTAAGTTTATTGGATAAATTAATCGAAAATAAGAGAGCTAGCAATACTTAGTTCAAATTTGGTGAGAAACCATAAAACAAAGTGAAAGACTAGCTCTATAGAAGTAAAATGTTTCACACTTAAAGACTTATTTATCTATTTAGTGCTTTTCGAACGAGAAAAGAGAGATTTTCTTCCTTCTTCTTATAATTATATGAACAACTGTAAACAAAGTCAGCGAAGTAACTAATGGTAACATGAAGGATGATTCCGTTACTTCTTCAAGTAGGATGTTGAAATCATATGTATTCCCTTTCATTTCTAGATGAGTTTCATTTAAGATAGTAAATATTGTAGATGCATTATAGAATAGGGGTGCTTGGCAATAATATAATGTGTGATCCTTTACAGATTGGATTTCTTTGTGTGCATGCCCATAGAGCATTACTTCTATATTGTAACTGTTCCTAATCTTTGATGCTTGATCTTGAAAATTAGAATGATAGAAAAGCACATTAGGAGAGTTTTGTGACGAGCTTACAGTTGATCTGAGATAATTGAATTCCTCTGCGTTAAGACCAAGTATTGATGAACCAAATCCAATAAAATGCCAATCAAGAAAAGAATAATTCATAACGGGATTCTCACCAAGATATCTCTTCCAGATAGTTGTTGGATCATCTGGAACAAGATGTGTAGCATCCAAATCGTGATTCCCAGCAATAATATACACGGGTAGATCTAACAAATCAAAAGCCCACAAAGCTAGTCTCATCCCAACTTCAGCAGCAAGGGGTTTTTGAGGGTTCGCAGTATTAGGATCAACGAACATCCAGCTTGGACCATTAATCAAATCTCCTGTAAATATTACAAAATCTACATCTAACTCTTTAATTTCTGCTATGTTCCTCAAATTAATATCTGTGGTATTGTAGATATCATAAGAGGGAAAATGAGTGTCAGAAAGATGAACAAAATTGAAAGGATAGGATTTTTCTTCCATAATTTTTACTGAATGTGTCTGATAATCAGATCCTGAACTACAGTTCAATTGTAAATCGAATAAACCAGCTGAATTTGTACTTGGTTTTACATTGAAATACCACAAATTATCTTCATATCTCTTATGTAATATATTCAAAAAAATAGTTTCGCTTCCAGATTTAAGATTGAATTCCCAATCAGTAGCATCAGATGTAGTGCTTACAAGAATCGTGAAAGATTCATCGAAAATAATAATCTCAGGATAACCTTTGTGAGGATAAGTAATGAGATCTATAGGTTGAGCTACTAATGAATAACGTGGATAAGATGATTCGTTAAAATACTCAGTTGAAGAAGTGGCATTATAATTTGCAAGGCTAGATGGAGCCACACTGTTATCGTCTACATTAGCCGAACTAAGATTTGAAGGATCATTCAAGAAAACAGAATTAGAGAGTAAAATAATCAAAATAATCTGGAAAAGCAAAGTTTTTCTCTTCATTAATATAATAGAAAATTGAAAGTCAATAAATCTTATGCTAAAAGGTGCAGACAATTACAATAAATTGTTCAGCCTATTAATTTATAGTCTAAACCCAAAATATATATTGATGGATTAATATTATTAAGTAAGACTCTTAATTTAAGAGATGAATTTTATGACTGAAAAAGAATTAACTCAAGAAGAAATAGATCAATTATTAGCAAAAGCCAATAAACCAGCTGAGGATGCTGTGAGATTACATCCATTCTATCAAGGTAAAATGCAAACTGTTCCAAAGTGTAGTGTTTGGGGTTTTGATGCATTTGCGGTATGGTATACTCCTGGAGTTGCTAAAGCTTGTAGAGCAATTGCAGATAATCCTGCAGAATCCTTTAGAATGACAAACAGAGCAAATACAATAGCTGTAGTGTCAGACGGAACAAGAGTTCTTGGCTTAGGTGACATCGGTCCAGAAGCTGGACAACCAGTTATGGAAGGAAAGGCATTATTATTCAAATACCTTGGTGGTGTTGATGCTTTTGCTTTAAGCATTGGTGAGCCAGATAAAAGACCAACTGCTGAAGAAATTATCAAATTTGTAAAACTTCTCCAACCTTCAGTAGGAGGTATAAATTTAGAAGATATTTCAAAACCAAAATGCTACACAGTACTAGAAACTTTACGTAATGATCCTGAAATTACAATTCCAATTTGGCACGATGATGCACAAGGAACAGCTTCTGTCGTCACAGGAGGAGTTATTGGTGCAGCACATCATGTAGGTAAATCTCTTGATCAACTTAAAATAGCTATGCTTGGTGTAGGATCAGCAAATACTAGAACTGCATATGTTCTTGAAGCTACTGGCGTACCTTTAAAGAATATAACCATGGCAGATTCTAAAGGCATTATAACCAAAGACAGACCAGATATTATTGAGCAAAAAGATTATGATATGTTCAAATATGATTTAGCTCAAAAGACAAATGAAGAAGGCCTTTCTGGTGACTTTGGTGTTGCTACAGAAGGAGCTGACGTTTTGATTTCAGCATCCAAATCTGCACCAAATGTTGTTAAGAAAGAATGGGTTTCTAAAATGGCTTCAGATAGTATAGTCTATGCTAATGCTAATCCAATTCCAGAAATTTGGCCATGGGATGCAAAAGCTGCTGGTGCAAGAGTTGTTGGTACTGGTAGAAGCGATTTTGATAATCAAATCAATAACAGCCTTGGTTTTCCAGGTATTTTCAGAGGTACTTTAGATGTTAATGCAACAACCATTACTGATGAAATGTGTGTTGCAGCAGCTCATGCTATTGCTGATATTGCAATTCAAAAAGGTACAACTGATAAGTACGTCATTCCAACCATGGATGAGTGGGAACTATACCCATCTGTTGCAACTAAAGTTGGTATGAAAGCCATTGAACAAGGTGTAGCCAGAAATATTATGGAAGAAGATGAGTTACATAAGATTGCTTCAGAGAAGATTAAATACGCTCGTGATCTCACACAAAGTTTGATGGACAATAAGTTCATCGCCCCCCCAATCTAAAAATTCCCTCTTTTTCTTTCTTTTTATTTTATCATTTGTATTCTATTTTTAATCAGATATTTTCCAACTACTAACGTATACAAAACCGTGTTCAATAATATCTGATCTTGATTTATCTTCAACCCACTGTCCTTTTAATCCAAGTTCTTCTGTAGTAAGTTCAAAGTGACACATAGCTATCCCCGCATCATTGAAATTGCAATCAATTATATGTCGTCCTCCTCTCTTGTCCTTTAACACATACAAATCATAATTGTCTTCTCTTTTGATTATTCTCCATGGTTGAGTATTTGCAGCTGAAGGAGATAATCTTAACATATCCAATGCTATCGAATATTCTCCTGTGCTTTCTTTAGTTATTGGGGTTTCCAAGTTTTCAAGAAAGAACAATTCATTCCAGGGTTTTCTTTGGTCAGATTTTGGTATTTGTCGCATTATTCTTTCTATGGGGCTTTTCTTCCGAGCAGAATAACCTAAAGGCGATACAATGGCAAAATGCTCACGATCTTCTATGTTTATTCTCTGGGTTAACTGCTTCCTATTAAATGTTGAAACCATCCAACAGGTTCCCAATCCTAGTTCAGTAGCTTTCAAAATAATTCTCTCAAAAGTTCTACCAAAGTTAATAGATTGATTTTTTCTTTCACCATAATCCTCACTTATTATCCCCACCATGAACATCTCCGCACCCTTAATGAAACCGTATGTGCCCAATTTTTCTTTTCTTGTTTTTAATTCATTAAAAGTAGCTATATCAAATCGAAAACCTTCGGTTTTTTCTACAGTCATTGCATCTTTGATAATCGTTACTTTATCCTGTTCAACATCTTTGGTTGTATCATAAGTCCTAACAGATCTACGTTTAGTGATAATCTCAACAATTGATTGATCGAATTTCATTATTTCTCCACTTAAGTATAGTTTATTTGTATTTATTTTTATCTTAGCTTTGCACATATTTACTTCTTTATTTTGTGCTATTGAAACTTCGAAGAAATTAACAAAATAAGCCCATAGCCTTTGTCATATAGTTTATATGTTATTTTAGCGTTGTATATTTAATGACTGAATCACCAGAATCTTCAGCTTTGAAAACAGCTCTTGATATGTTACCAAGCGCAGTGTTCTTTACGCAAGAAGGTTGGGATTTAGTCTTTTGCAATAAGGCTTTTTACGATAGTTCTGGATATAAACTAGCTGATTTTGAAAAAATGCATATCCTTGATATCGTTCATGAAGAAGACAAACACGTTTTCACAAAGAGACGAAAGATCTTAGAGGAAGGTGGGAAAGTTCCTGATGAGCTTCAAATGCGAATAATACTTAAAGATGGCTCAGTTTCTCTAGTTTTTGTAAAAGTAAAGGATATAACATTCAGTGGAAAGCCAGCAAGATTGTTTCATGCACACAATATTAGTGCAAAAGCACTAATGCATCAACCTCCTGAACTTGTTCGTTCTCTTCTAGATGCAATCTCTGTTGGTAGTGAGCTTGGTTTCTGGGTTGACGATATTAAGGGTAATACTATATACATTAATGACAAAATGTGCGAAGTTCTTGGATACCCGTTTGAAGAAATTAAAACAAAATCAATTACTGATTTCTTTCACCCTGCTTCTAAAGATTTGTATCACCAAATTTCAAGAGATCGAATTGCAGGTATCAAAGGCTCTAGTTCGTACGAATTGATTTTAATTAACAAAGAAGGACGCCCTATAACATTTAGTGTTGTAGGATCCTTGTTGCATGATCAGAACCAAAATGTTATCGGATCAGTTGGTTTCTTTACAAATATCGAACCTACAAAAAAATTATCATTAATCGTTTCAACTCTCAATAAATATGCCCTTTACTCCAAATATAGAGATCTCTCCTTATTCTGGCAGAGAGTTCTCATGGATGTAGTAGCTATTTTTTCAGCTGATTGTGGAATGGTATTTATCGATGGAGACGTAGTTGCAACGAATGGAGAGATAAACGAAGAATTTTCACCTCAAGACATGTTAGAAGAATTAACAAAAGAAGGGAATCTTGTTAAGCATTATCAAGAAGGAATCAGCAAATTTACTAAGGATGGTAAATCAGCCATTATCTCAATTCTACATCTAAATAACCTCCCTGCAGGTTTCATGATGATGTGCTCGAAAATTAAGAATCTTTTTCTACCAGGAGATGTTGATTTATTCTTGACTTTTGCAAATCAAATCACATTAAATTATGAACATCAATTTCTCTATATTGAAAGTGAATTAGAACGTCAGTTTGTTTCAGTACTCTTAGATATTTTATCTCATGATTTCCTAAATACTAACACTTCTGTACAAGGTTATCTAGAGCTGCTGAATCAGAATTACGAAAATATGGATACAAACAAAATCAAGGATTATTTAGCCAGAAGCATTAATGTTGTTGATAAAGGTGAAAGGATACTTGAAACTGTTCAGCAGCTGCTTAAGATCCAACAAGAGAGAAAATCAAAGGGGAGTGTACCTGCAATTGCCTTGTTAGAAAATGCAATTGAAATACAACGAAATCTATTCCCAAATAGAAACATCAATATAGATTTGAAAACCCCACAGAACATTTCCGTAATTGGTGGAGATCTCTTACAGACTGTATTTGAAAATCTCATTAATAATGCTATAAAACATAATACATCAGATAAAATCAAAATTGAAATCTCTGGTCAACTGCATGAAGTTGAAAATCAAGAATTCTTTGAATGCAGAATATCGGATAATGGAATAGGTATTCCTGAAGAAATTAGAGACACTTTTTTCAGACCCTTATCACGTGGCGATAGTCGATTCCACGAGGGAACAGGTTTAGGTCTGTATATCTCTAAAACTATAATTGAATCCTACAATGGTGAAATACGATTTGAGAATCGTGTTGCAGATGACCCAACAAAAGGCACTATAGTCGTAATAACTCTATTAGAGGGATAAATATGGCAAGAGTTTACATTATCGATGATGAAGAAACTATTCAATTTCTCTATAAGGAAGGATTAGCCTTAGAGGGGCATGAAATCATTGGTACTGCTTATAATGGCCATCAAGCCTTGCAAGAAATTGGTAATTTTACTACGTATCCTGATGTAATTATCATAGATCATCGAATGCCAATCAAGAACGGTTTGGATACTCTAAAAGAAATGTTTTTCCAAGAAATTCCAGAAAGTACCAAAATACTCTTTATTACTGCAGATCCGACAGTCAAGGAAGAAGCAAGTAAATTAGGAGTTTCACATTTCATACAAAAACCATTTAGTATACTTAAACTTGCAAAAATGATAACACAACTGTTCACATATGAAGAATAGTTCAATTTTACTTAAAATATACTGTTTTTTTAAACCTCATTTGTAAATATTTATATTAGTAAATAGCAAGATTGTCAAGATACATATGGAAGATTGGATTATTCTAGCAATTGTTATACCAATTGCAGTAGTTGATTTAGCAATAAGAGGTTACGCGATTTATGATCTTAGCAAAACTTTCGATAAAAGAAGTGACGCAAACAAAATTGGATGGATTTTAGCAATAGCGCTAGTCAATGCATTTGGTTGGATTCTTTACTTCCTATTCGGTAAAATTCCAGTGGAGAAAGTTAAAGATGAAGAATCATGGGATTGAGATAAAAAATCTGCAGAAAGACTTTCAAGATGTTCAAGCTCTTAAAGGTGTTTCACTTAAGATAGATAAACCAGGCCTATATGGATTAATTGGTCCAAATGGCGCAGGGAAAACTACGCTTCTTAAGTGTGTATCGAGTCTCCTTGTACCTTCAGCTGGAGAGGTGTTTGTCAATAATCAAGTAGTACACACAAAAGATTTCTCAATTAGAAGTAGAATAGGTTTTCTTCCTGAGGATTCAGGATTATATGAGAAGTTAACAGCTAAGGACTTCTTACATATAATGGCTGGGATGTATGGATTATCTAAAGAAGAACGTAAAATGAGAGTAAAGGAAGTTGTAGAATATGTGGGGATTAATTACTCACCAAGCAAGGTAGTAAAGTATCTCTCAACAGGACAGAGAAGACTACTTCTTTTTGCAAGTATTCTGTTACATGATCCAGATATCTTGATACTTGACGAAAGTTTGTCAGGTTTAGACCCTATAAATAGAGAACATCTTACAGGTTTGATGCGAAAACTAGCTGAAGATAAAATAGTTCTATTCTCCAGTCATATTTTAGCAGATATCTGGAGATTATGTGAAAGAATTTTCGTTTTAAATAATGGTGAAATGATTGTAGAAGATCAACCAGAGAATATTCTAGCACAAATGAGTGATGATTCATTCTTTTTAATACCAAAAAACAATTTGGATCAGGTTAAAGCTTTTCTAGAAACTCTTTCTTACGTAACTAATATAAGAATACAACATGATAAAATAATTTTCAAACTTCAAAACAAATCTAACATTTCTAACTTAATGAAGAGTATCTTAGAAGAATATGAGCTCATATCTTTTGGTCCGAACATTCCAGATTTAGATCAGATATTTACAAGGATGGTGAATGCTTCATGACAAAACCAATTTACGCTTTAATCAAGAAGGAATGGGAATACAACAAAGGTAGAATAATTCCACTTTCTATTGGACTAGCTCTCTTTGGTTTTCTAAATGTTGGTTTGTTATTGATTTTACCCGATTTAATTCCATATATTGAAGGATTGATACCAGAAATTACTCCTGAAATGTCTATTGAAAGTTATATGAATAGTCTAAATAGTATAGTGTCTATCATTGCGGTAATTCTCTGTGCTGATGCAATTGCAGGTGAGAGAGAGAAAAATACTTTAGTTCTTATCAGAACAAAGCCCATCCCTATTTACTCAATTATTATTACAAAACTACTTGCTAGATATATTGTTGTTTTAATCGGAGCAATTGTTGGAACATTGTCTGTTTATCTCTTTACATATTTGCTAGTAGGTCCAACATCAATTGGACCTGTGCTTCTTTCGCTTCTAGCTTATGCACTAATCTTGTTTGTATTTACTAGTATAGGAATGTTAATTTCAACAATAGCTAAAAGTCAGATATCAGCTGGAGCTATTTCTGCAGGTGTTGTATTAGTCATTTCGCTGGTGTCTTCATTTTTCATTTACGACAATCTTGTGAATTTTAATGCATTTCAACTTCAGTCTACAGTTCTATTGTTTGATCTTACACCTTTAACAATAGCACTTAACGGCTTGGCATTAATCTTGATAGCAGGAATCATAATAGCTGTGAATGTAGTGACATTCTATAGTGAGAAGGAGCCTACAAGAAAGAAAGTTTAGTCAGAACTGAGTTCTTTAAAAGGAGTAAAAGATAAATAAATACAACGAATAATTATAGTAAGATTAGGTGATGGAATGTTAATATTATCCCCAAAAGAAGAAGAAGAAAGTACTGAAATTCGCGAACATGATTTAGGAATAATTGGATTAGGTCCTGGTGGTTTAACTTCAGCAATTTATGCATCTAGAGCAGGAATCGATGTTGTCTGCATAGGAAGAGATTACGGAGGGCAAATGGGACTTGCTTTAGAAATAGAAAATTATCCTGGATTTGAGAATATTAGTGGTATTGAACTCACTGACAAAATGAGAGAACAAGCTGAAAAATTCGGTACAAAAATTGTTTATGGAGAAGTAGACAAAGCCGAAAAAACTAATGATAATAAATATTTAATAAAAACTGACATGGGAAATTATCTCGTGAAAGCTCTAATTCTGGCAACTGGAGGAAGACATAGAGAACTCCATATTCCTGGTGAAAAAGAATTTGTTGGAAAAGGTGTTAGTTATTGTGCTACCTGTGATGCAGCTTTCTTCAAAGAGAAAACAGTTATAGTGGTTGGAAGTGGAGATGCAGCTGCAACTGGTACATTAGCCTTAGCTGCAGTTGGTGCTAAGAAGATTTATTGGGTTTCACGTTCAGATTACTTGAAATGTGAGAGAATCTATATTGAAAGAGCAAATAGCAAGGACAACATAGAGATTTTGTACAATAAACTAGCTACAGAAATTAAAGGCACAAATACCGTTGAAGAAGTTTTATTTGAAGATGGAACATCACTGAAAGTTGATGGGATATTTGCTGAAATTGGTGCTATACCAAATATAGAAATTGCAGAAATGTTAGGTGTTGAACTCGACGAAGGTCTAATCAAAATAGATGATGACTGCAATACGAATGTTCCAGGAATATTCTCTGCAGGCGATGTAACTTCAAAGATAAGGAACCCTTTAAGTCGTCAAATAACGACATCTATTGGGTTAGCAACTATAGCTGCTTTAACAGCTGCTGAATACTTGGAAGCAAGGTTTACTACACAGTAAACACTTCTTTATTTCTTACTTAAAAATGATTAATATTGAAGACTTCTTCAGGTAGTCTTGGTACCTAATAACGGAAAGCTTTGCCCAACTTAAAATCTCCTACAGCATTTCTTCTTCCTTCTGTTTGTTATATTTCTCTCTTTTCTCTTTCATATAGGCAGGAATAGGAACATCCCACCAACCCCATCCAGGTGATCCAGTATACTTAGGATCTCGATTAACCATGATTTCAATTATTGCAGGTCCTTCCTGTTTGAACGCTGTTTCTAAAGTAGGTTTAATTTCATCTGATTTAGAAATTCTTCGAGCCCAACATCCAAAACCTTTAGCTACAGCTGCGAAGTTAGGGGTATATGTTTCACCTTTATGATCCTTGAACTCTGTAGCATACCCTCGTTTTTCTCCATAAACGGCTCTCTGTAAATCAGTTATTGCAATCCATCCGGCATTATTTAGAATTACAATAACAACATTGAGATTCAGTTGCTTAGCTGTATGTAATTCCTGCATAGTCATCATGAAGTCTCCATCACCGACTAGTCCTATTACTTGCTTATTGGGTTGTCCAAGTTTTGCACCGATAGCAGCTGGTAATGTAAATCCCATAGTAGAGAAACCTCCTGCTGTTATACATGTATGAGGTTCATAAAATTCAAATTCTTGTATAAGTTGTGCTTGAACATTACCTGAGCTTGTTACAACTATTGCATCTCTTTTCAAGAATTCTCGCACTTCTTTTAATACACATGAGATCATTACCGGTTCCAAAGAGGGAACTCTCCAATCATTAACAAATTTTATCCATTCTTCTTTACGTTGATGAATCTCATTGAAATAGAAAGATGTGAGATAATTTACTGGAGTGAAATGGTGTCTTAAAACATCCAACATATCACCCAATACAGCTTTAGCATCTCCTACAATTCCCACATCTGTTGGATAATTTTTCCCAATTTCATTAGGGTCTATATCCACATGAATCAATCTTGTATCATTTATTCCATTACCAAAATTCCATGCTACTCCCTTTCTATAGGAACAAGTAGATTCATCTGCAAATCTTGTCCCAATAGCTAAGACAACATCAGCTTTGCTACTAAGTTGTATGCCCATTTTTGTCCCTTTTGAACCTGTAGCCCAACCAAAGAGAGGATGATCATTTGGAAAAGCATCCTTTGCCATCATTGATGTAAGAACTGGAGCGCCTGTGAATTCAGCTATTTCTTTAACTTCTTCAAAAGATTTAGAGGCTACTACTCCTCCACCTAACCAAACAACAGGTCTTTTTGCGCTCATTAACATCTCAGCTGCAAGTTTGATATGATCTATATCGCCCCTAGTCTTTGATGTTGATCTTCTTTTTTCAGGAATTGGAACTTTTCCCTTAACATAATCACATTGAACATCCATGGGTAAATTGATATGAACTGGTCCTTTTCTACCGGTAAGCATTATATTGAAAGCTCGCTGAATAACCTTGGGAACTTGATCAGCGGATGACAACTCAAATGACCTCTTAACAATTGGTTCAAGTATTTTCGGCAAAGAGCTGTCTTTCCTTCTTTCGATTTCTTGAAGCACACCAACTCCTCTCATATGTACATGTGTATCTCCAGTAAGAACTAGAACTGGCATTGAATCAACATAAGCATCAGCAAGTCCAATAGCAGTATTTATTGCACCAGGACCGATACTAGTAAAAACGGCTAAAGGATGACCAGTTACTCTGTAATAACCTACAGCCATGTGGACACCAGCCATTTCTTGTTTAGGTTGTATGACTTGGATTTTGTCTTTATATTTGTAGAGTGCATCTGTGAAACCTAAACAACCGTGTCCAGGAATACCAAAAACATATGGAAGACCTTCTTTAATGAGATATTCCACAATAACTTCAGATCCAGTTAATTCTACTTTTTTTGCTTCAGCCATAGTGTTCAGTATTTCTATGATACTGCTATTATAATTATTTTCCTAAAAAAATGTAGATGAATATGGTTTAAACAAAAAAGAAAGAAGAGAAGGAGTTACTTCTTTTTCTTACCCTTACTTTTAGATGTGCTCCCTTTACTTCCTGCTTTAGCAATGACTACTACTATGACAGCAATAATTGCTTGTGACAAAACTATAGCTCCAGTGATTGTCACAATCTCTAAGACACTTAGAGAACCAAGGAATCCAAGAAAACCTTCTGTACTCGAAGAACTATCTGTATTAAAACGGACGGATTCAACATTGGATAAACCACTGCCACCATATTCATTATGAGCTACGACACCATAGAAATACAATCCAGTTTCATTCAATGTATCATTAAAACTGTTAGAACTAAGTGTGGTAATAGGCACCATTGATCCAATTGTTGCAAATGTAAAAGGTGATGTACTTCGATAAAGAGAATAAGAAGAAGCATAGGGATTATAGTCCCAATTTAGAGTCAAATTGACCTCTGAAGCGGGATTTGGATATATTGGATAAAGAGAAGGTGTGCTAGGTGTTCCTACAAATTGCTTGTAAAAGATATCTGCATCGGTTCCAGCAGATAATAGGTCATCATAATCAAACCATGTACAAGAAACAAACCCTTTCGTATCCACTGCAATTTTTGGAATTGTAGCAAGATTGTCGCTTAGCGTTGTAACAAGTTTTATATCAGACCATGCAGTTGCAGAAGGGTCTTTGTATTTGAAGAAAATGTCCACATCAGTTCCTGAAAATAGAAGCTCTGAATAATCGTACCAAATAACGTATATTCTGTCTTCTTTGTCAATAACACAGTGAGGTTCATATGCGTTTTCGTTACTTTCTGAACTAATGACCTCTAAGCCAACCCATTCAAGTGAAATAGTGTTTAGAGATTTGTGGAAAATATCGACGTCTGCTCCTGAATCAAGCATGTTTATAGCATAATCGTGCCAAACCACACTAGGTACTCCTTTACTATTAAATGCAATTGTTGGCGCATACGAGTGACCAGAACTCTCTTCAGTCACCAGTAACACTGAACTGAATGATGAGGTAGTATGGTCATATGATCTACTATAGATATCTAAATCACTCCCACTTGAAAGAAGATCTGTTATATCTACCCAAGCAAAGTAAGGTGTATCAAATATAGGATCTATTGCAATACTTGGCCAATCTGAAGGTCCAGTACTTTCTGTTGTAACAAGAATTTCTGCTGACCACGATGAAAGTGAGTTATCGAACCATTGATAGAATATATCATCATCAGTATCAGCTCCCAAGATGTCTGAATTATCTTTATAGGCAAGGTGAATGTTATCCTTTGAATCAATTGCAATGTCCATATTTGCTGAATGACTGTCACTAAGTGTTGACAATACTTCAGTAGTTGACCACACTCCAACTGGACTTCTAGTCTTATAGAAAACATCCCAATCTCCTCCAGAGCCCAGGTAATCTGTAATATCAATCCAACAGACATGTACATTTCCTTCGCTATCAACCTCTAAACAAGGATCCACAGAGCTCAAAGTACTCTCTGTTGACACAAGTTCAAGAACTGACCAACTTTCAATCGATGAATCATATAATCGATAGAAAATGTCTATATCAACACCGGAACTCAACAGATCATTTGTACTATCTTGCCATACTATGTGAATATTGTCATCTGAATCTATTGCTATTTCAGGATAAGTACTTTGGCCTATACTTGTCTCTGAAAGTAATTCTAATTCGGTTAGCCACCAATTTTCTTTCTCATAATTCAAAACTGGCTTATCTTGATAATTGCTCATATCAGATGCTAAGGGGTTGTAAACTGTATTTATTGCAGTAAAACTAAGCAGCAACAACCCTGTAATAATAATTAGTGTTATTTTCTTGTTGCTATTGTTTTTCATTCTAAAGAAATAAGTGGCTCTCAATCCCTATAAGTATTTTTCACAAAAATGCTGAAGTCGTAAAAGCTTCCAAAGAGAAAAGAAAAAAATTAGACTAGACCTTCCTTTAGACCTAATCCTATTTGTTTTTCAAAGATATCATATAATTGTAGTTGGAATATCAAAGCTGTTGGATGCTTGATATTGATTAGTATTCTACTATATTCTTCTATGGCTGGAAAGACTATATTCAACGATTTTCCAGTTAAATTCTCAAGATCAATATCTGTGAAAAATGCTGTTAACTGATTTTCAGAATAATTCTTGAATTTTTCTGATTTAGCAAGATTTCTGAATAGTGGTAATAACTGCAGTTTTTTTGGAATAGATATTGTATAAATTTTAATATCTTTATTCTCTTTCATTTTTCTTTCCAGCAGATTCTCTATGTGCTTTTTGTCCTTCTTATTCATGAAAAGAAATATCGCATTACGTTGCATTCTACTTATTATTACATCAAGGCCAGAGATAACAGCATTTTCCCCTTCATAATAAGCAAACAAATCTCGAACTTGTTCGGTAGCTTTTGCCTTGTTTGCTTCCTCAAGGTAATCTTTTGTGTTTGCTATCATTTCTTCCATATCAGTTGTTAGCTTTTCAACAACTATATCAAAAGCAGTTGCAGTAAATGTATCAGGTCTACCACTTTTTTCTTGTCTTGTAATGAAGTTCTTTTCCTCCAAGCTTTTAAGAAAACCATAGACCTTAGGTTGCGGAACTTCAGCAGCTCTAGCAATTTCTGAAGCAAATAGTGTATCCATCGTTACTAGTGAGACATATGTTTTTGCTTCCCCTGCACTCAATCCCAATTTTATCAATGTAGCAATTGCATCTTTCTTAGAAAAAGAGGAGGAAGAGATTTTAAACATAATATCACCTCTAATCTCTCATTCTGTTTCTAACAGTTAGAACTGCTAGCACAAAGAATAACAAACACATTCCAGCAACTACAACAAAGTCAACCCATAGTTCAGCAAAGCCCCATCCTTTGAGCATTATTCCTTCAAACAGGTTAATACCATAAGTTAGTGGCACTACGTAGGATACTGGTATCAACCAAGTAGGCAAACTAACTATAGGTACTAACATTCCTCCTATAGCCATGCTGGGTATTGCTGTCAGTGGTGCGAATTGTATTGCTTGTAACTCATTTTGAGCAAAATTTGCTAAGAATACAGCTAGGAATACATGAGCAATTCCGAAAAGCAGTGCAGCAAATATCAGTAAGAACACATTACCTTGTACCTTTGCACCGAAGATAAAAACTCCGACAATTAGTACAATTGCTATCATTATCATCGTGATTAACAACAAACCAATAACATATCCCAATAGTCTTTCTGAAGAGCGTATAGGTGTAGCATATAATCTATCTTGAGTTCCTTGAATCTTTTCTCTAGTTACAGTAATTACTCCCACTATGACAAGTAGAAAAATCATTACGAAAGCAATAACTGCGGGGATGCCTACATCGATTCCAGTAAATTCTGCTCCATCATGCGCTAGTATTTGATTTATGTTAATTCCTTTTTCACCCAGAGCTTCATCTAGAGCATCATGAAATGACCCCAAAATACTCGCCCTTACCGTAGGCTTGGTTGCATCAATGTGTATGAATAGTTCAACAGTAACATCTTCTCCTAGAAACATCCTAACAATACTCTCTGAGAAGTTATCCGGTATAAGAACAGACGCGTAATAATCTCCTTTTTCAACCGAATTTATTCCTTCATTGTAATCTCCAACAGTGACATCTAGACGATCATCAGCAAGAAGTGCTTCTGATAGATTTAATCCCATATTAAAACTGAAGTATTCCACATCTTGATTATCTAGAATAATTGGTACATTCTTCACCTCTCCACTGAGAGCTAAACCAAAAATCAGCATAATTATTATGGGTACAACGAACAGTAAACCTAGAGTTCTTCTATCTCTTCTGAATTGGTTCATGGTTCGAGTTGCAATTGCCATAGTTCTTCGAAAAGAGAATCGCAAGTTTTTCTGCGTTATTTCATCTTCTTTCTTACTCATCGATAATCACTCCTTCGCTTAGTTTAATGAAAA
>BPTK01000049.1 GCA_023705905.1 Candidatus Heimdallarchaeota archaeon | reverse complement strand
GTAAAAGATTAATCCAAAATCTCTTACTCTTTTTTCTTCTTGTTCAGTCATGAATATTCATTTCTATTCCTTATTCAAAAATGTTTGCTAGGATTGTAGGTGTAAGCATGTAAGAAGATTTAAGAAAGGTTTTAGAGCATTATTTAATGTGAAGGTTGACCTTAATATTATTAGTCATGCAGTTTTAGATGATAAAATATTTATCACAAAAGATAAGAACAAAGAAGTAAAAAACCAATTAGGGGGGCCAGTGTCTTTTGCCTCAACTATTTTTCCCGTATCATCGATTAAAGGGAGATGTATAACTACAGTTGGAAGAGATTTTCCAAAAGAGTATTTAGAGTACTTCTCGCAAATTGAAAACTGTAATTTTGAATATAATTTCAGTAACAAAACCACCCGTTTTCTCCACAAAATTTACGAAAACTCAAGAGCTTTATATTTATTGGAACAAGCATCTAATCTAGATGATTACACTACGAATTTTTCTGGTGCTAAAGGGTGTTTAATATCTCCAGTTTATCATGAGGTCACATCAAAAACTGTAGAATGGGCATGTGAAGAACATGATTATATTGGAATAGATGTTCAAGGATTTATGCGAGGATTAGATACAAATAACAAAATAATACCTCTATACAATCCTCAAATATTAGCAGAGCTAACAAAAAATGCAAGCTTTGTGAAATACTCACTGAATGAAGCACAACATTATACTCAGAAGAAATCATATAAGGAAATCTTAGAAGGATTACCCGCTCATAATACACAAATAGTAACACTTGGAAGTGAAGGTTTACTTTTTTCAAAAAACAATCTAAACTACAAACTATCCGCCCCATCTAGAATGGAAAAAGATCCTACAGGAGCTGGTGATGTGCTTGTATCAGGAATATTATCAAAATTAGTGGAAACCGATGACCTTGAAATATCGATTGCTTTTGGTATGGCTCTTGCAGCAGAAAAAATACAAATGGATGGATTGCAGTCCTTGACTTCAAAGGATTATATGGTGATAGCAGAAGAAATACTTGAATCTATGGAAAGCTTAGAATAAAATTAACTAGATAATAATTGAAGGCTTTTCATAGAATTTTCAATCATGTTGGAAATATCCAATTTGTCTTCTTCCTTTAATGCATTTTCTAAAATAGCATTTGTAACGGGATGTTTTGGTCCCAATAAATCACATATTTCCGGTCCAGCTGAGATATCAAAGATTTTCAATGAACGAGTATAATCGATAATCTTCTCTTTATCAAAAGTGATCAAAGGCTTCAAAACCCTGTAATCTGCTGCTTGTTCAATAACAGAGATATTTGCTAAGGTTTGGCTTGAAACTTGACCAAGACTCTCACCAGTTCCAATATATGTGGCATTTTCAATTTTAACAATTTCCCCCGCCAATCTTAACATAAATCGTTTCATCAGGACGAAATAGTACGAGTGTTTACATTTGTCTACAAAAGTTTGAAGAATATCAGCTATATCAATTACATATATTTTTTTCCACCCAAAAACCCTTGCAATTTCTTTGCTCTTCTCTATCGAATCATCACCAGCAAAGTCAACATTGGAAAGGTGTAAAGGGATAATTTGATAATCTTGCTCTTTAAGTAGATGACCCGCTACACTACTGTCAAAACCACCACTCAGCAATAAGACTACTTTGCGGTTCATCATCAAGTTATCTGAATTTCAAGCTTTTAGAATGTTTAGATAAGGAAAAAATTCTTTAAGCAACCATTCTCATTAAATTCATGGAAATTTCTAATTTCTCTATTGATATGTATCAAGATGTTTACAGATTATGGGAAATAACAGGTATTACTTTGGGTGCTTCAGATACAGAAGAACAGGTAGCAAGAGTGTTAGATTATAATCCCGAATTATTCCTAGTAGGGAAGGTAGAAGGCAAGATACTTGCTGTTGTAATGGGTGCATACGATGGAAGAAGAGGATATGTACATCACTTAGCTGTAGATCCTGAGTTTCAAAAGAAAGGGTATGGGAAGACTATGATGGAGGAGTTGCATAAGAGGTTTCTAAAAAAAGGAGTGGTTAAGGTTCATCTATTTGTAGAAAATGAAAATGAAGGTGTAATTGAGTTCTATAAAAAAATGGGCTGGTATATTAGAGACAATCTCGAAATGATGAGTTATAATCCTGATAACAAATATTCTGATAAATGCTAAATAAGAATCAACAGAAAAAAACTTGAATGAAATAGAAAAAGGAGAATGATATTATACAGGAGATATTTCAATGTTAAGCTTGTCTAAAAGGTTCACCATTTCTTGAACATCGTCAACTATTTTTATTCTCATGGAGCTCTTAAACATACTAGAATTCAACTCGGATGCCACTTTGGAGATTTCTCTTCTTCTCCATACATCCATTGAAGGATTATACAATAGAATGTACATCTCATTTTTGTGCAAATCACAAAGAAGGTATGTATCAGCGTATTCTAATCTTTTCCCAATCATTTCTTTCAAAGAATTATCTTGATTAACACCATAGATTCTGGGGATTTTTCCTGAGAACATATCAACCATTTTTACGAAGACCTGTTTAATGGACGTAGGATTAATATTCGCTTCTGTGTTAAGACTTCTTGCTATTAACGTGAAATAGGGTATAATGAGTCCATAACTATCTAATACTTCTCGTACAGCTGAGCCTTCAAATAGAAAATATGCTACACATAATCTATGTCCTGCTTGCTCTATTCTCACATCAGTTGATGAGGTTATTTCAGTTTCAAAAGGAATAGCAATAGCTTTTAAGCTTTCATTATCAGGGACAGGGATTGGACCAAGCATTTTTGGTCTTTGACTTCCATCTAACCGACCGATTGAAGCCTTATTCATTTCAACAAGAGTCATACCTGTCATAACTAGTGTAAGAGCTGCATTTTCTTCTAATGTAGAATTATTGAATAATATTTCTGGACCATAATCTTTGAATATGCTGAACACCAGTGTGGGTTCTTTGGAAATATTTGGATTTATCATTTATTTTTCTCCTTTTAATCATCCTTTATTGGTTCTTGATCTAAAGCAATTGCAATTTCAGGAATTTTGCTTAAGATTTCGTATTTAACTTGTTTTGGCATTTCTTTAGTCGGATCTCTATTCCGTTCTTCAATAAATGCTTGAAGGATTTCCTCAGCAAGAGATTGTGCTTTGGATTCACTGTCATCTCTACCGACGAATAATACTATACTCCATCCGCTAACTTTTCTGATAATCATCTTCATGGCGCCTAATTTTACAACATCCATCACTGATTCGCTTTCAAAGATAGTTGTAGCCATGATATTTAACGCACTAATCAACCCTCCTAGCAATGTGCTATCGTGCTCCTCAATGGAAGAAGCATCAAAGGTATAATCAAATGCAGGCACACCACCCTCTTGAAGAATAATTACTCTCTTTGGAGTTACATCTTCACGTAAAGGTGTCCTCCCTGTCATTCTTGAAATAATCCAATCGAAAGCAGTATAGAAAGTCTCTCCTGTTTTGGCACTGATTGGATAAATTGAAACAGAACGATTTATATCGTCCATAATAATTTGAAATGCTGGATCTTGAAGTAAATCTGGAAAAGGTACTGCATCTGGTTTGTCTATTTTGTTAGCAAGGAAAAGAATAGATGTCTTTTGAGGAATCTTATCAAATAATGTAAAAACATATTCAAAAGAAGCTTCTATATGTCGATTTGACTGAGAATCTATGACGAATACTACTCCATCTATCTCACCAAGAATATCTTGGAAGTAAGGACTTTCACGAGCAGTTTCTTCACCTGCTTCAATAACAGAAAGAATGGTCGTACCATACTTCACATTAACGAAACAAGTAGATTGTTCAGGTTGTCCCTCAGCAATGGTTCCAAACAGAAGACGATTTAGAACAGTAGACTTTCCTGAACCTTCTAGACCAAGAATGACGATTTGAGGGATTTTTCTATCCTTCTCCGTCATCATCTTATCTCGTATAAACGAGAGATAATTACTCAATTATTGCCTTCCTCCTTCTACTTCAAGTGGAAACTTACTTTCAAAAACTTCTCCTAAGTTTTTACTTACTTCAGCAGGGTTCCTACTAAAATTCTCTAAAATTCGTAATTGAATCTGTTGAGCTCTGGTAACTGGATCAATGGGATCAATCATTACAGAAAGACAGTACGCTCCTCGCTTAACATGACTAACATGTTTTTTATATAAATTCTCTAACTTTATTGATTGAATACTCTCTTTAGTTTCTACTGCAAACATTTTAGTTAATTCTTTTAATTTCTTAAAATCATTAGCTATTGTAGCTTGCTCATTTGGGTTACCAAAGATAGCTTCAGATATAATAGTGCCTGATATATCTGTTAATACTGCAGCACTATCTTAACTTTCCATTGTTGAGCACCACACAACACATCAACTACCCAATCCCATGCTTCATATACACCTTGGCCCGTCAATGCTGAAACTTTCTTAATATTGAATGGTCTGAGATTTCTTAGAAATTTATCTAATTCAAATTTTTCATTGATTTCAGATAATTCTTTTGAATTAGGTAAATCACTTTTGTTTAGTAAGAATAATACTGGAGCATTTTGTTTTGCGAAATTAATATAATGCCAGAATGTTTGTTTGGATTCGTCAAATCTTACAGGATCAGCAGAATCTACTAAATATATCACAGCATCGGCTCGCTCAATAAATTTTTTCCACAAACTTAATCTGAAAGGTTGATGCCCTCCTAAATCAAAGCAAGTAAAGTTTAAATCTCTATATTGATAATTTTCTAAATTAACTCCATAAGTGGGTCTAACAACTATATCCTCTTGTTTTAACAGTTTTTTAACTAACGAGGTTTTTCCTGCTCTTTCTAACCCTAATAATGCTACGCTAAATTTGTTTCTTCCAACTACTGACTCTTGTTGAGCTGTTTCATCTGTCCTTGTTTTCTTT
The DNA here is from genome assembly GCA_023705905.1 of Candidatus Heimdallarchaeota archaeon. Taxonomy (GTDB): domain Archaea; phylum Asgardarchaeota; class Heimdallarchaeia; order Heimdallarchaeales; family Heimdallarchaeaceae; genus UBA460. The sequence goes on along the minus strand of BPTK01000049.1, from coordinate 17,115 downwards.
TCTTTTTTTTCTCGCTTAGCTTTTTCTTGCATTATACGTTTTCGAAATTCATAGAAAGACATGTAATCACCTATCTTGTCGTCAGTAAAGGAGCTTGGAACTAATATCTGTACATCCTAATATCGTTCTCAAACATTTTAATGTTTTCGCTACTTGTAATGTCTTTCTTACCTTTGTTAGTATCGTATTTAAATCATTCCGAACTCTCAATTTGTATAGATTTACATGCTAACTTGGTACCCATCTTAAAGTAAATAATATGATTGTTAGAATACCCAAGATAATGCACACGATTGCGAAATTATACTTACGTGCAATAAGTATGAATAATTCCATAGTGAGATAACCGATGATAGCAGTGATCATAACAGCCAAAACAATCATCCACCATTCAGCAGGGAATATGCTTTCATTATTAAATAATCTAAATGAGAGATTAAGAATAAAACCTCCAAGTACAGCAGGTATACTCATAATGAAACTTCCTTTAATTGCTTCTTCTTTATCCACTGATAACAAAAACAAACTACTCATTGTGACACCAGATCTACTTATGCCAGGGATGATTGTGAATCCTTGGAACAAGCCAATGAGTGTCATTTCTTTTTTTGAGAGATCCTCTATTTGCTTTCCCGATTTTTGTTGCTTTTTTGCATAGAAGAGCAACCCAGCTGTCACAAGAAGTGCAACTCCTATAATTAGCATAATATACTCACCTACAGAAGTTGTAAGTTCTAGATAGGAAACAAACAAAAGATAGCAAGGTACCCCAATAATTATCGTTCCAATGGTGCTTAGAACTAAAAACCATCTCCATTGTACAGTTACAGGATCCCTAATTCTTGGATTGATATAGAGAAAAATTTCTTTATGATACTTTACAGATACAGCAATAAGTGTCCCTAGATGAAGCCATAAAGCAAGATCTAAGGCACTTGTAGGGTCATCAATTCCAAGTAAAGTTGAAACAGTAATTATTTGTCCTTCAGAACTCACGGGTAACCATTCAAGAACACCTTGAAGAAAAGCGAGTAATAGAAGTATCCAGAAAAGCATCTCGAGAATAGAAGGAAAAAGTGGTTATAAAAATCTATTCTTGACTTATTCTCCAGCGTATATATTCTTCTAGTTTTTCACCAACAGGGATTATTTCCTCATTTTCCGCTATTGCAGCTTCAAAATTTTTTATTTTTAGTGATATTATCCAACCTTCTCCATATGGGTCAGAATTTAATAGATCAGGTCTATTTTTTAGTGCTTCATTTTTTTCTAAAATTACCCCATCGAATGGAGCTTTCAATTGTCCTATCCATTTTCCACTTTCATATGTTCCTATCACTTGACCTTTTTTCACTCGTTTCTCTATTTTCATAGTACGAACATATTCAATATCTCCTGCTTTTTTTGATACATAGTCATCAACACCCAAAATGACTTCAGTGTCGGATATTTTCTTTATCCAGATATGACCAGGTTCTCCTGTTACATAAAGCAGATTATCAGGGTAGATGTATTGTTCTATATTTATCATGAGAATTCACTTGCTATTCTAATAATTGACTTTAACTTAAATAGCGGGAAAAATCTCATCTTAGGTGAGCATACTTTCCCAGGATTGCTTATATTCTTAGGATCAACTTTTTTCTTGAAATCCTTATAACGTTTATACATTTCTTTTCCATAGATTTGAGGGTAGTAACCTGCAAACCATAGGCCTGTAGAATATGGAAATCCGCCAACTTTTTTACTCTTTAAAACGTGTTTATTGATTTTAAGTATTAAGAGAGATTTCTTGAAATCATTGATTGGTTCTTCAATTGGAAGATAAAGTAATAGCGAATAATGAGTATTGGAAATTAGTTCCCCTTCAGCTCTTAATGAACCTTCAAAAAGACCGGCTAATTTTCTAAGATATTTTGCACTGGTTTCTATTGGTAGTATCACTTCAGAGACTAAGAAATCAGGAAATTCCTTTAATAATGCAAATGTTTTGAAACGGAAATCCCAAATATCCATTATGTATCTTTTATCAAGAATTTGCCCCCCAGCTTTTCTTATTGAATTATTGAAATTGTTACTAAATGTTAATTCTTCTTCTTCGTAACTGATTTCTTTTGAGACGATAGCTACATAACTACGAGGGAGATTATATCCAAAAGAATCATTAAAAGCTGAAACTTGAGCTGGATTAAGAAACCAAACAGAGAACGGATCTACGTCTTGTAGTTCTTTCAATCCTTTCATTAATTCTACAGGTGAATCGAAAATACAACCAAATTGCTTCAGAGGGATATCAAACTTTATTTTGAGTTTTATCTCAGTTATAATACCTAAAGTGCCATTAGAACCAAAGAATAAAGAAATATCTTCTTTTTCACTAAAGGATTTAATCTCTCCATTAGGAAGAACTACTTGCATTTCTGCAATTTGATCAACAACATTTCCATATTTTATGCTTCCAATACCATGACCACCATGAGAAATCCAACCACCAACTGTTGCTGAATAAAAACTTGATGGATATGAGCAGAGAGAAAATCCTTGTAACTTCAATTTTTTCTGCAAATCTGAGAAGATGATTGATGGAGAAGTTGTAACGGTTTGATCTATTGGTTCAATAAGAAGTTCTCCATCTAATCCTTTACAATCTATAACTAAACCTTTATTGTAAGGAATACTTCCTCCAAAACCTGTTGTTCCTCCACTACGAGGTATAACAGGTGTTTTTGTTTCATTAGCTAAGTTGTATACTCTTTGAATGTCTTCAACATTTCTGGGTAAAATAATCCCATCAGGGGTATTGTTGAAAAGTAATTTGGTGAGATTAGGGAGATCTGCCATATCTCTAGAATAAATTTGTAATGCAGTATAATCTTCCTTCATTTGTTTTCCAAGATATCTGACAAATTTTGTTCTAGTTTTCTTTTTCATAGTCATCATCCTCCTATTGCTCTTCTAACTAGTTCAGCAATATCAATTACTTCTACGTCAAGGCCTTTCTTTTTTACACCTTGTTGTATTGTATCTAGACATGTAGGACAACCATTTACTACAATCTCAGCTTCTGAATATTCGATCTCCTCAATTAATCGTGAATTGACTTGACGTGTTAAATCTGCGTCGTTAAGTTTAAGCAATCCTCCACCTCCACAGCATAATGCTTCTTCTCTGTTTGATGGAAGATCTTCATATCTTACTCCAGGTATCTTTTCAATTATTTCTCTTGGAGGCTCTATCAACCCACAATGTCTGACTAATTCGCATGGGTCTTTGAATGTTATTTTCTCCTTAATTGTTTTCGTATATTTCAGCTTCTTCTGTTCTAATAATTCAGCAACAAACTCTGAGATATGTAAAACTTCCAAATCCCACTTGTCACCTAGAATGCGAGGATAAACAATTTTGAAAGCTCTATAACACCCTGCGCAAGCGGTTACTACTCGCTTAACGCCTAGTTTTTTGAATTGATCTAGATTATGTTTAGCAAAAGTTTTACCAACAGAATATCCTCCAGCTAAAAATACAGGGGATCCGCAACACCATTCTTCGTTTCCCAGAATCGTAAAATCTACTCTAGCTTTTCTTAATATTTTTATTACGCTAGCTGCTACGCCTTCCATTTTACCTGAGTATGATGCTTGACAGCCCACAAAATAAGCTACTTTAGCTTTTCTTTGAGTTCTTTTTGTCATGACCATATTGGCCAAACCAGCCCAAGAAACTCGCTCTTCTTTAGGAAGGCCAAAGATATTTTGTGTATCTTTCACTTTATTGTAGAGAGAAAGTAGAGCAGGATTCCATCTACCTTTTTTGAAAGATTCTTGTCTTACTTGTTCCCAAATTTTTAACAATGGGATGTCTGCTATACAGATATTTTCACAAGCTTTGCACATAGTACAAGCAAAAATAGAATCAAAAAGAGATTTAGAGATGTCACTTTTGAGTTCCTCTTTCGTAGTTTCTAGATAATACATTTTTATTTGATCTAAAATACCACGAGGATGGTAAGTTTCCCATTTTAACTCTCTGAATGTAGGACATACTGCACAATAACCACAATAAACACATTGTTGTGCTGCTTCTAAAATATCAACTTGCCATTCATTAGGGGAACTCATAAACAATAAAAAAATCGTTTTATTCCTTTAATGCTTTGTGGTTATGTTCGCTAATACAATCAAGGTTTGTATCTATTAAAAACAAAAAAGAGAGGTTTTTTCTTGATAAGAGAAGCGATAACAAAATTTTTGCGAACAGTTGTAGCTAATCTTCCAGCTCTCACCAGTTCAATTGGATCTAGTTTTCCATCCCTTTCTATAATTTGAACCATGTAAGGACTATGCTCTAATCCAGGACCTTTGGTGTATACTGCAAAATCTACTCCAAATTTTAGACCAGGCCTAACTACATAGCCCTTCTTTCTAAGATGTTTGTAAACTAACATTTTATTGTTAAAACCAGTGTATTTATCTAAGCACCTCTCATGAAAAGAACTCTTAGTTAAAGGAACTCCATTTTCATCAAGAACTTGCAGTTTCTTCTTTTCTATTAGATATAGCCCTTCAAAAAAGGATATTTCGGAGGGATCACGAAATTCATCATCCAATTGAGGTTTCCTAACACCAATTGGTTTACCATAGAAGCCATTTTTGTAGAGAGCCTTTCCTTGTTTTATATCCCACACAATAATTCTATTTCCAATGAATTGTGCTGTAAACTTCGGTGACATAGACAAATAGAAGCGTTCTTGATTATTTAAATAGATAACGTTCGTTTAGTATCATATCAAAAACAAGTTGAATTTATTCGATTACAACTTAAGATATTATTTTATATCTGATTAACGATACATGATTTGAGAATCATGAATATCTCAACTGGGATTAAAGAATTAGATTATATGATTGATGGAGGATTGAGAACTGGACAATGTTATGCCATAAAAGGAACTGCTGGAGCAGGCAAAACTGTTTTATCACTTTTCATGACTTTAGGCGCTCTTAAGCAAAATATTCCAGTGTTATTTATTTCAACAGAAGTTGAACCTTCAAAAATTATAGATTATGTAAAATCTTTTGGGATGGATTTTGATGATTATATCAAAAAAGGTCTTCTTGTAGTTGATAAAATAGCCTTAAAACCCCAAGGTGTCAATATAGTCCAAACTGATAAGTTTGATTTATCAGCTATTATTGCAAGAACCAAGGCCAAAATGGATGCAATTAAAGCTAAGCTTGTTGTATTTGATTCTATCTCTGCATTTATCGCTGAATTTCAATATGAAAAAACAGCTAGAAGTGGATTTATGGATTTCATAAGAGAAATCACAAAAGAGGATGCTGCATTAGTTCTAACAGCTGAATCTCAAGTATCTCAAGAGCATGCAACACTTGAAGAATTCCTTGTTGACGGTGTTATAAAAATACGATCAGAACTTATCGGTAATCAACTTGTGAAGAGGATTTCAGTCCCAAAATTACGCTCAGCTCAGCCTATTAGTTTTGAGAATAGATTTATCATCAATAAAGATGGGATAATGATCCTTCGGTCAGAGAATCCTCCCACAATCTTTATACAAGAAGAGAAGATAGGTATTGATAAACTCGATGAATTATTAGGAGGAGGAATTCCTGCAGGTAGTGTAATACTTATTGAAATTGATGGAGAGACAAATTATTTTCCACTATTTCTAACAACACTATTCCATCAACTAAAAAAGGAAAAAGGAGTAATTATCCACTCCAATGTTCATATGCATTCAGCAAGGATACTTGAGGAATTTAACAGAGTTGAATGTGATATATCCTCCCATCTTAATGAAGGTAATCTTGTTTTTATTGACAAATACAACAGAACTGTTACAGCTGTTGAAGCAAGAGAAATGAGCCAACTGATGACTACCGATGACATGATTTCTGTTACAGTTGAATTGATGGAAGCTTTTGCTAGAACAGAGCAAAGAAGTGTGATTTACGGGGATTTAACTGATGATGTTAATATTCTCTCGGAGACAGATTTCTTGAGATATTTCGCTCTCCAATCTTTCAATGTAAAAGAAAAACGAGCTGTTGCTTATTCATTCATCAATCATAATGCCATAAGCAGAGAAATACTAGCACGTTTGAGAACAACAGCTGACATAATCATAAGATTCTCAAGAGTAAATTATACAAATTATATTGAATGCTTGAAGAGCTCTACAGGAGCCACTTTCCTTCCAAAAATAGTTAAGTTCAGAGACAAATACCCACTGATAGAAATAATAGGTTAGGTAGAAAAATGGAAATGAAAATACTATTCTTCACAAGTCCAACATGCAGTTGGTGTCCATTTATAGAACAAGTGTTAGAAAGGATAGTAAGAGAAGCTAATCATTTAGAACTTGAGATTATAGACATTACAAAAAATATTGAGATGGCAGAGGAAATGGAAATTGTAGCAATTCCAACAATCATTTTACCTAACAATCAACGTATAATTGGAGCAGCAGATGAAGCATTTATCAGAGAACAATTAGATTTCTATCTTATTATGGGATAAAGATATAAGGTTTAATGAAGATTTTTTTTTATGGATGAACTTGACAGAATTGTCGAAGTTGGACACGGTAAAATCTTTGCATCTAGCTCGATTTACGAGACAATCAAAGATTTGTGTCTTCTTGGAAGTAGATTTGCGGGTACCAGCAGTGAAACAGAAGCTCAAGAATATATGAAGAATTATGTCAAGGATTTAGGCATAGAACCTGTTGAGTACGAATTTGAGTATAAGGGTTGGTATAGAGGTACTTGTATATTCTTTTTGCAAACTGAAGAAACAAAACCTTTCCCAGCTTTTTCACTAGTTTATTCTCCGTCCACTGAAGATGATGGTTTAATTGGAAAAATCGTTGATGGTGGTGATGGATCTGAAACAGAATTATTACGTATTCAAGAAGAGGTGAAAGGAAATATAGTAATGGTTCATTCAGGTAAAACAGAAGAAGGGTGGCTCCATAGAAGAATAAAATATGCGAATGCAGTTAAATTTGGAGCAAAAGCGTTCATATTTGCAAATCATAACCCTGGTCAGCTATTCCCCACTGGATCTGTAAGGTCAAACCGATTAGGAGAGATTCCAGCTATTGGTATTTCAAAAGAAACTTATGAATATATCAAAGAACAAATACGAAGAAAAGAGGAAGTAAACGGAAAGATCTATGTGTTAAATCATGCATCAACAACCACTTCAAAACATATCATATGGGAAATTGAGGGAGAGAATAAAGAGGAAGTCATTGTAATCGGGGGGCACTATGATGGCCATGATTTAGCTCAAGGAGCTACAGATAATGCAGGATCAGTGGCAGCTCTTTTGGAACTGACAAGATTGATGAAAGAAATAAATTATGTTCCTAAAAGAACGATACGTTTCATTGCTTTTGGAGTAGAGGAATTTGGGGTTGTGGGATCAACAATATATGTTAACAATATCGATGTCAAGGATATCAAAGCCATGATCAATGTCGATGGATTGGTAGGACATATTCCTAAAATTGTGGCGTGTGGAGGTTATGATGAGATGGTTCATCTCGCCAAAGATCTAAAAAATCAACTACTCTATGACCCTATAATTCAAAAAACAATAATCACTGCGAGTGATAACTATCCATTCTTACTCAAAGGGATACCTAATGTTTGTATTTACAGTCAAAACCCAGATCCTAAATCAGGTCGAGGATATGGACACACATCAGCTGATACTTTTGACAAAATTACAAAACTAGATGCCAAATTAGCATTAGGATTCATTTTCAGCTTTCTTACATTGTTTGTTTCTAGAGAAAAACTTCCCAGAAGAATTTCTGAGAAGGAAGTTATCACCCTTCTAAGAGATGCAAATCTGGAAGAAAATTTGAGAGTGCTTGAGAAATGGCCGTTTAACTAATCAAGATTATTTTTTCACTATTTTGGATTATTTCCGTTTCTTTCGAAATATTATTACTATTGAAACTAAACAGAGAAGAGCAGAAATAAGAAGCAGGTCAGTTGTCGTACAAGGAACCATAATTACATACCCTGCATACTCCGTATAAGCTATTGCTAAATCTAAATCATAAGCGTAAGGATCTAGAGATGAGTCAAAACCAATGCAACCTGGAGGAATCGGTGTAACGCCCTCTACTCCAATTCCACCCAAAATATCATCGATGATGTCCCCTCTAGGAATTGCATGACTTATAGACCTTCTTAGATCCTTAGCTGATTCAGCTGTTCCCACAGGAGTAAGTTCTCCAGTTCCGATAACGGGGTGTTTCATATTTATACCAATTTCTTGATGAGTGAGTGATGGGAAAAAAATAACATCAAAAGATCCAAGGAGTTCCGAGTTATCATCAACAGGAAACTCAGAATATTGAAAGTTGTAATTTTCATCAAGAACATCAACTTGTCTTCCCAGTAGTAAATTGAAGGCTTCAAGTTTGTCAGGGATTGAAACAAAAGTGATATTATTCAATCCTTGAGTTTGACCAAACCAATATTCATTGTTGGTTAGTACTACTTTGTTTTCTGTGACATTATACGAATCAAGTTTGAAAGGACCACAGGATGTTACTAAAGAATCACTAGTATTATCAGAGAATGGAGCTTCCAATAATACTTCATAACCATAAGTAGAAATTATTGGTTCAACTGTGCTTTTATCAATTAAACCATAGGACAGAAGACTGAAAGGAAAATTGTAAACATTATTCAAATTAAATTGTACTGTATCGGAATCAATTACAACAAAGGATTCATTAGATGAAAAATATTCAACGAGCAAGTGTCCATATGTTGAGGAATGAGCAGAAGACGATAGATGTAAATCATATGAGTATTTTATATCTTCTGCAAGAACTGGGTCACCATTGCTAAACTTAGCTTCTGGATCGATATCAACAACAATGCTCATATTACGAATATACTCACTGTCATAATAATGAGGGATTACTGTTGCATTTTTTGCAATTGAAGGTTCCCATCTATTATCTGTTAAGTTGCGCTGGTAAAGAGAACCATACACACATTGCGCCCATAAATGATCAAAATTCTGATGTGTATCATCGAAATTTTCTTTCTCAAGTTGAAATGCAGTGTAGGAATTAAGATCATATTTGTTACAATAAACCAAATCAGTACCTGCTGAGCTATTCCAATTTTCTGAGTGATCACACCGTACATTATTTAGAAGAGGATTGAATCCTGAGATGTTACTATCAACAAGGAAAAAAGAAGACTCATAAAGAATGCTTATTGCAGGTAAATCTTCATAGAGTATAGCTTGAAGTTCATAGGCTAATTGATCTCTTTCATCAGGGTCATAAGTGGTTAAATATTCATTCAATTTATTATCGTAATTTGGGTTGATATATTGGTAATAATTATCACCAAACCATCCCGTGTCATAAATTCCTGTTGGGTTAAAGTCCATTCCCCAATTCCTACCAATAAAAAGAATATCATAACCACCCTCAGCATAGGTAGGAATGTAATCATAATCTATTAATGGATATGACCATGAGCGAGGAGCTATATTGTCCCAACCTGTTGATTCATGAAGATAAACACCTATACCAATCTTTGGTAGTTGTTTTTGTATAAGTACAGCCCACTGATTTCTAGCGTTATCAGTATTTGGAGACAGTAAAGCTATCGAGAACATTTGCTGTATTTCTAATTCTGCTCCCTCATTACACGCTAATGCTGGAGAGATGGTTACAAAACAAATAATCAACATAGATAATATCTTCCTCTTTTTCATATCACTTTCTACTCTTCTTTTCTAAATATCTAGTAACACTAGAAGGTTAAAAACGTTTTGCTGGCTTTCTAATCATTAAAATAGTTGCTTAATTGAAATAAAAAGAATAAGAAGGAAAAAAACCAGAATTTGAGATTCAAGTTATTAACTACTGTAATCATTTGAAGAAATTATCAAAGACAAAACATGAGTTTCCAATTTAAGCTTACTTTGTGCTTATTAAACTTCAATATGAAATTCTTTAGCAAATATTAAAATAATCTTATGAGTAGTTCAATTGATTATTATGGTTTTCAAGTTATTTATTAGAGGATGCCGAAATATTAGCAGAAAGATTAAATCTAATAAACTACGTTGGATATATCTAGATTTAGATATTTCTCTTAATGAACGTCCAGAACCCCCCAAGAACTTTCTTACTAAAAGACTTTTTCCTACAAAGATACTTAACCTTGCTTTTCTTGATGATTACTTCAATCGCTTAACAAAAGTCAGGACTCTAGAAGGAGTTGTTCTTCATTTACGTACAATACCTGATGGAAATGCTAGAATACAATCTCTTCGAGATCTTATTCTAAAATTTAGAGAAAAAGGAAAAAAAATAATTGTTTATGCAAATTCTTACGATACTTTGGGTTATTATGTAGCAACTGCTGCAGACACAATTTTCCTACAATACGGTGGTAGTATTTCTATTATTGGTTTTCAATTGTCCAGACTACTTATGAGAGACATCTTAAAGAAGTATGGGGTTTCTTTTGATGCTGTCCCTATTTCTCCTTATAAATCTTCCTTAGACATGTTTGTTAGAACTGACATTTCTGATGAAGACAGAGAACAATATCAGCGCATTATCGATTCTTCATTTGAATCATTAGTTTCTGATATGAGTCTTTCACTTAACAAATCTCAAGAAGAAATTATTGATATTATCAACAATGCTCCGTATACTTCTGAAGAAGCGATTGAAAAAGGTCTTGTCGAAGAATTGACAAATGAAGAAATGTTGATTGATATAATTACGAATAAGTATTCAAAACACCGTAAATTTAAACTTGTCACTTGGAAAAAATCACTTAAAATACTTACTATTCCTCATCCTCCATCATCAGGAAAGAAAATAGCAATAATTAGTGTTGAAGGCACAATAATTGATGGCAAAAGTAAGAAACCACCTGTAAAGCTACCTATCCCTATCTTTGGTGATGTTCAAGCAGGAGATCAAACTGTTGTCGAGTACATGAGAAAAGTTACAAGAGATAAAAAAGTCAAAGCAGTTGTTTTACATGTTAATTCAGGAGGAGGATCTGCCGCTTCTTCTGAAGCTATGCGTTCTGCTTCAATCGAACTAGTAAAAAACAAACCTTTAGTTGTTTACTTTAGCGATGTAGCGGCTTCTGGAGGATATTTCATCGCTACTGGAGCTAATTGGGTTGTTGCTCAACCTATGACTTTGACAGGTTCTATAGGAGTTTTATCAGGAAAAATGATAACTCAAGAAGCATTGAAAAAACAGGGAATCAACAGAGTCTTCCTTAAAAAAGGAGAAAGAGCAGGACTTTTTAGTTCTGAAAAATCTTTTACAGAAAAAGAGCGAAGAATTGTTGTTAGACAAATTACTAGTATCTATGACTTGTTTCTAGATCATGTTGCTGAATTTAGAAAGATGGAAAGAAAAGAATTTGAGCAACATTGTGGAGGAAGGGTTTGGTCGGGAGAAGATGCCAAAGAACTAGGGTTAGTAGATGAACTAGGAAGCATTACTAAAGCAATAGAAAAAGCAGCTGAATTAGCACATCTAAAACCAGAAAAATATAGAATAGTAGACATTTACAAATCTAAATCTGAAGCACCTATATGGTATAATGATGGAAAAATTGATTTAACTTTAGATGAGTGGTTTAAACCATTTAAGAACACTCATATCTGGATGATCTTACCTGAGGAAATAAAGATAAAATAAGTTTCATTCTTTCCTTTTTTTACCTTAGTCATTGATTGAGTGAAACTTATATTGATTAATGTGGTTTTTATTCTGTATGAATAAAAGTATCTCCAAGATTAAAAATCAGATTTGTTGGGCTTCCAAAGAGATTTATCAACGCGGTTTAGTAAATATGGGGGAAGGTAACATTAGTTTAAGAGTGGAGGGAAAAGAAGAGATGATAATTACACCTTCTGGTAATAACTATCTGAATCCTCTTCCAGAGGATATGGTTCATATTACTTTTGAAGATAAGACTCTCATTATGGGAAAAAAACCATCCTCTGAGTACAATTTTCATAGAATGATTTATCAAGAACGCTCAAGAGCAAAATGCATAATTCACACACATTCTACTTATGCTAGTATTTTAGCCGTTCAACGTCTATCTCTTCCTATAATATTCGAGGAGATGTTAGTATTTTTGGGTGGGGGAGTGCCATGTTCTGCATATGCACCAACAGGGACGGGAGAGTTAGGAAAGAAAGCTTTGGAAGCAATGGGAAAGCAAAATGCAGTGATACTTGCTAATCATGGCTTTCTTATTGTTGGGAGAAATGCTGAACATTGTGTTTTTGGAGCACAATTAGTTGAAAAAATGGCAAAAATATATGTTACTTCTATCTCAATGGGAAAGGTTTACGAAATATCTGAAGAGAATCTTTCAAATTTAACAGATCGTTTCAAAGAAGAATTTTCTACTATTTGATTATTATAGAATTTTTAACAGATTAATTCTTCTCGAAAATGCTCTCTTTATCATCCACCAAATAATATTCTTTGGAGGTTTTTCTGTTTCTTTTTGATTTCTTTCCTTAAGTGCTAAAGCTGATTTTGGACACACTATAGCATACACACCGCAGCCGATGCATGTATCTTTCACTTGAATCTTTTTATCAACAAGTTCTAATGCATTGAATTGACATCTTTCAATACATTTTCCACAACCTATACATTCGTCAACATCAACCGTAAACAACTGAGTATTCAAATCTTACTCAATCTTGCCAGAAGTGTTACAGTGTGCATTCATTTAACTTTGCAGGGGGGCGGATTTTCTTCAATGAAGTATTTTTTCTACGAGTTTATATATGAAAGTGCGGATAAGTAAGTAGTGCTAGGTGAATACTCACCTATAGCTTGGTTCGCAGGTGGTCGATCACCTGTCCCTCAGTTCATATCGTTAGAACCAAGGAGCGCTAAGTGCAATCGTAGGACGCAGGTGGAGCACATGCACACTCCTCTTCTTCCTACCCTCAATCATGATCCTCATGATTCTTTCCCCTCAACGCACGTGAGGGGACCCACCTAAACGACGATTAAAAGCCTTCTGGCAAGTTTAACCAAGTTTCATAACGTGCGTCATAACATAATCTGATTTGACAAAAGCATGAGGTTGTCCAAATTCAGAAACACCTCTCAAAACACCGCAGCAACAAGTGCAACATTTGCAGATGTAACTATGACCCTCTTTGATATTCATTGAAGAATGCACTAGACCTGATTCTTCAGCTTCTTGAAGAATTTCTAAAGAACGTTCCATTGATATTGTTTCAGTTTGAAGACTGTCCTTGTAAGCATTTTCTCTCTTTGAAAAAACTAAACAAACAGAGCTTGGATAATCGCATGGCTCCCCTATTAATCCTTTTTGCATTTTACAGATACATTCTCTTATCCCCCAACTTAGTGCAGATCTAATCATTTGTTCAGCTTGATTATAGGGGTGAATTTCTAATTCAGTCTTAATGACTCTATTAACTGGTACTATTCTTTGAATTGCAGGTTTAACTGTAAAAAGAGTCTCTCCTTTAGTTTTCTGGATATATTCTTCAAACAATTGTGCAAATTCTTCGTCCATTCGATGAAGTTGATCTTCATATATACCCACTACAAAAGAGTAGATACCATACTTCTTCCCATTCTTGGTATTTCTTGTTAGAATCTGACCTTTCTCTTCCATTATCTCAAGTTTTTCTTGAAGCTCATCGCTAGAAACTTTAAGCCTTTTTGACATCTTTTTTACAGTCTCACCAGATAGTTTCATTTTACTAGCTAATTCTGCTTCATCTGGCTTAAATATCCATTCAAGAATTCGTAGATGTGTCCCGTCTTCAATTTCAGGGAAACCATTTGGTATTTTATGCAACGCTTTAGATAGTTTTTCGTAGGATGATTTTGTTTTTTCAACAGATTCAGTCATTTCTATACCAGTTAACTGAAAAAGCAAGTTCGTTAAAAACTTTAACAATTATCAAATCCAATATGCAGAAATACTAATTCACAAGCTTAATGATTTCAGATTGACTTATACGTTATCATTCAATTTTGAACCCATGCCTTCGTATGACATTAATCAAAGTATCATCTCCCCATCTTTCTCTAAGATGTTTGCGAGAGATGTGTTCAGACCAAGAATATTTATCATAATCAACATCATCATCTTTTCCGTCAGGTAAGGGGATTTTAGCTTTGTTTTTGATATAATATCCTTGTGTGATATACCCTTCATCCATAGATTTCATACATTCTTTGATAGCTGTTTCATCCAATGCTTTGTATTCATCTTCAAAAGCACTATACCGTAATGGATATCGTGGTCTAGTATCGGTCTCTACAGAAGGATCAGGATAACCTAAGCATAGTCCAACAACTGGAAAGACTCTCTGGGGTACATTGAATACTTCTGAAACCACATCTGCTCTTTGAGGAATAACACCTAAAAGAACTGATCCTAAACCAAGAGCTTCCGCAGAGAGTATAACATTTTCTATCACAAGTGTTGCATCTTGAATACCTAACCAAAGACTCATACCATCATCAAAGATATTTTCATATCCTCTTGCTCTGATGATTTTTTCCATTCTATCGTAATCGACAAAGAATATCATCAATACTTGTGTAGTTGGATAAATCCCTATACCCTTCAACATTTTCATTTTTTCTTTATCTGATGTATATACAATACTACACAATTGAGCTGCAAAAGGTGCACGGAAACCAGCTGTTAGGATTTGCTCCAATACTTCTTTTGTGACTTCTTTATCAGTAAATTTTCTTATAGATCTTCTATCATGCATTATACTAAAAATGTCTTTCATGTAATCCACTCAAGTTAAATAAGCAAAAACCGAATAAAAAGTTATTCGAGATAAATAGAAATTACAATAATTACACGTATATTATTATAACTCGGGAAAAATTAAATATAGAAGTGGCCATAGAGTCAAATATGAAAATTTCTTATCTTCCCTCCGATTATCTGATAAATGGCTTAAGAAACTTAGAGGATATACAGAGAAAAGAATCAAGTTTCTTCTTAAGAGCAATCAGAATTGAGAATAATTCATCGAACAAAATTAAACTAACACAGTATCAATTTGATATTCAAAGAAATTCCGAAACTCTAAAAACTATAATCTATAATGAAAAAATGATTATAAAGAAGGCAGAAGATGTAAGCAATTTAATTGATGCATTGGCACATCCAGATTTAGCTAAGTTTTTCCTAGGAACAGCTGAATTCTGGAAAAAAGAGAATCTCTCATTAAATGAACTTGAACAGAATCAGGAAACAGGTTTGAGATTAGAACATTTTGTATTTATGGACAAAGAACCAGTAGATCAATTAATATTCACCGTGTTTTACACTGAAAACGGTGAAGAAAAAAAAGAAGAAATACTAATACCATTAAAACAATACACGTGTAAAAACCAGTATATATTCCCACTAAAAGGTGCATGGATACCTGCTAATACTTTTGATAATCCTTATGAACATAGAAGAATGCATTCACAGGAATTTGGTTTTGATATAGTCAAAGTTGATAAAGATATGAATTTGAGCTCCAACTCAGAAAAGAAAAATGAATCTTTCTGTTATTATGGTGAAGAAGTGATTGCAATTGCTGATGGAACTATTGTTAGTACCTTTGATCAATTACCAGATAATCCTGCAGCTGGAGAACTCTTACCTGAAGAAGAATTAGGAAAAATAATTGCGGAATCAGGATATCTTCCCATTGCAGGTGGAAATCACATAGTAATTGAGCATTCTAGTGAAGAATATTCCTTCTATGCCCATTTGATTCCTAATAGCCTTAAAGTAAAAGTCGGTGAGAAAGTTAAACAAGGACAAGTTATCGGGCTCCTCGGGAATTCAGGTAATTCATCTTCTCCTCACCTTCACTTTCAGCTGATGCAGGGACCAGATCCTTTGATAGCAAGAGGATTACCTTGTAGGTTTAGCAATCTTACAGGTTTAGAAGGTGAAAAAATAGAAATTGTAGATAAAAATTTCTCAATTATATATGCTAATTAAATTAAGGATGTAATATCAAACTTTCTCTTCTTTTCCCCTTTTCATTGCAATGCAATACTACCTACCTTTTTAGAATGTGCCCTATCCAAGAAGGTCTTGGCTGGTTTAAGGAATAATTTCCAAGATAAGACATCCCTTCTAATAAGCTCTCCTTCAGACAAACTTCCAATTTGCTTTCTAGATATTGTTAGGAAGAATAGGAATGTAGCTGGATATAATTCTCAATTGAGGACATATGTCAATAAACATTTTCAATAAAACTTAATATATGGTTACTAAAAGATAGAGCTATGCATGCATTAGTGATTGTATTAATTGTCTTAGTTGTTATAGCAATTTTACTTATTCTTCTGATAATTAGCTATAAGAGGTGGAAAAAATCCGCAATTAGAGTAATGGATGATGGAGAAGTAATGAAGACAGCGATAGGAAAAATACATTACAAATTAATTGGAGAAGGACCAGTATTATTTATGATGCATGGGGGACCAGGAGGAATTGACCAAGGATTCTATCTCGAAGATATGGTTGAGAAAGGATATTCAGTACTCATTGTTTCAAGACCTGGATACCTAAGAACACCATTTGTTCCTCTATCTTATGAGGAGCAAGGTGATCATTATGTGGAATTATTAGACAAGTTAGCAATTAATAAGGTAGTAGCAATGGGATACTCAGCAGGAGGTCCTCTTGCACTTAATTTTGCTAATAAATATCCTGAAAGAACTCATGCTCTGGTGATGGAAGCGGGTGTTAGTACAGTATACGAGGAGCCAATTGAGGCATCAGATTCATTTTGGATGAAATTGTTAACGAGTGACAAAATACAAGATTTCTTGAGCTGGATCACTGTAATAGCTGTTAAAAGAGCTTTAAAGGTGACATTCAAAAGTATAATCAGTTTGGAAACAACAATTGACAAGGAAGGAATTAAGAGATTTACTAATCTGGTTTCAAAAGATAAGGAGAGAAGGAGATGGGTAATGAAGCTTATAAATACAACCGTTCCAATGAGTATAAGAAAACTTGG
>BPTK01000048.1 GCA_023705905.1 Candidatus Heimdallarchaeota archaeon | reverse complement strand
TGTTCGATTGTAGAGATTCTTAACTTGATGACAAATCTTGCTTAAATTGGGGTGATAATCTAGTTCTATACACTCCACGCGCAAGACTTTAGTCATCATTTTTGTAGTAGTATTTTCTTATAAAAACCCCGGTAATATTCATCTAAATGTATCCATGTAAACTGATTAGTTATATAACTTAATATGACAAGATGACAAGAATGTTTTATATATGTCTATACCAAGTAATGAATTAGTTTGAGAATAAAACTTTCTTAGGGGCATAGTAATGATATCTAATTCAAGAAAATTCGTCTTATTGTTAAGTGGTTTAATGATAATCTCACTAACAGTGAATACATACAATTTTGGTGTGGGAGATAATACATCAGTTCATGCAAATTTTGATGGGGAAATTCAAGAAGATTCAGCTATAAATGATATTCCTCCTATGACATATTTGGTAGATTATATTAATAATGAAATACGTCAAGAAATTGAAGATTATGGAATTGCAGGAGTGACAGTTTCAGTTGTTCAGGATGGAGAAATGATATTCACTGAAGGATATGGATACAAAGATTATGGTTATGCAACTCCTGTAGTAGCAGAGGAAACACTTTTTCGAATAGGATCTATTTCTAAAACTTTTACTGCTGTTGCAGCGATGCAACTTGTAGAAATAGGATTATTGGATTTGGATGTAGATGTTAATACATACTTAACAGAATTTAAAATTCCTGAAACTTACAATGACCCTATAACACTACGGCATTTGTTAACACATACTGCTGGTTTTGATGTATCATCATCACTTGTGATATTTGAATCTTATGAGGCAATGTTATCACTTGAAGAGGATTTGATAACAAATATGCCTGATCGAGTAAGACCTCCCGGCGAATTAACAGGATATTCTAATTATGGGAGTTCTTTAGTGGGTTACATTGTCCAAGAAATTTCAGGAAAAACGTATTTCGATTATATAGAAGACAATGTTACTTTACCTCTAGGAATGAATAGTACAACTTGTAGACAACAACTCTCTCTAGAATTTCTAGAAGATATGTCATCAGCGTATTATGATATTGAACACCCTGGGTACTATGAATATTTTTCTCTTTATCCTGCTGGTGGTTTTACATCATCAGCAACAGATATGTCAAAATTTATGATGATGCTACTCAATAATGGAACTTATAACAATGTGACCATTTTAGAAGAAGAATCTGTTCAAGAGATGATCTCAGATCAATATTCAGTTCATCCTGATATACCTGGAGTGGGTTTAGGCTTGTATGAGACAGATTATAGAAATGCTCATATTGTTGGACATGGGGGAGATACAATTTTCTTCCATAGTAATATGATGTTATTCCCAGAAGAAAACTTTGGCTTGTTTATATCTTATAATAGTCGATCGGGAATTTTTGGGATGAGTAGGTTTGTCTCGGACCTCTTGGAAAATTTCTATTATTTCAACAGAGTAGTAGAACCCTTAGAAAACTATAAACAAAGAGCAAACATGTTTTCAGGATCATATGTTAGCACAAGAAGATACTATAGTGAAAAAGATGGTGTAGATATCTTACTCTGGTCTCAACACTATTCTGTTAATATCAGTACAAGTAAGGGCTATCTGCAAATTGCTGGATTAGATGATATTGATTTTGTTGAAATTGCTCCTTATTTCTTTGTTGAACAAACAGGAACTATGGATCTATCCTTGTTCTTCAAAACAAATGAGAATGAGCAGATAACTCTGATGTATACGAGTTGGAACACAGCTATAACAACCTTTGAAAAAATCCATAGCTCTTATGTGAATGCGAATCTACAATTAGGCTTGTTAATACTAATGGGAACTGTATCTTTGATATCCTTGTCAATATGGGGTATAGATTCATTCTTTAGATGGAAGAAAGGAAAAGAAAGAGGAAAAATACTTCTTTCAATACCTAAAATATGGTATTTAGGTATTGTAACTACTGCTATAGTAACTATCAGCTTATTGATGAAGATTAATCATGAGACTATAGTGCTAAGCACTGAAACAGCAACAGCTTTTCAAACTATACTTTTCTTACCTTATTTATCAATAGCTTTCATCATTGGTAATATAGTGTTCACATTCTTTGCTTGGTTTGGTGCATTTAACCAAGATAAGAAACCTTATTGGAATTTAATGACAAGGATACAGTATACTGTATTAACGGTTATTAGTATATTATATCTTTTATTTCCAATTTACTGGAATTTATTTGTATTTTAATCGAGATGTAAAATCTCTTTCTTTTTCCTTTGATAATACTCTAGCATCCGTTTTGCATGCTCATCAGGATAAAGATCCAGTATTCTGATTCTCTCTAGTAGATAAGTATCGAAATATTCCAATATAACATCCATAGTTCTGAAAAGTTCTTCAACAGACAAATCTTTAGGAATAGCTTTTTCGAGCAACTTGATTCTGTTCTCATCAAGTTTTTGTTCTAAACGTCGATAATTTTCTGGTTTTCTTTGAGCAAGCATATCTTCAAATTTGACCAAATATTTTCTATAGAAGTCTACGCAATCATATCCGTCCCATAATTCCCCTCTTGCAAACTTTAGAACTGTATAGCTGAGACCAATATGAAAATGTTTGATATTATGTTTTAATTCCTCCTCATTGATATCCCAATCCATTTGCCAAGCTTTTTCGATAATAGCCGCTACATGTCCTTCAGGATCGTAAAGATTAGTTATATGAGCATGATCAGGTCTTATTTCTATAGGTATAACATCCCATGAGAAATCAACTTTTATTTCATCAGGATCATAAAAAACAACATAAACAGAAGGAAAAACTGACATAGATTCAGCTTTGATTTTACCTATTTTTTTTGCAGTTTCTATTCTGTCTTTTTTCAAAGAAACAAAATCTTCTGCAGTGCAAAGGATTCCAAAATCTATATCTGAAAATTCATCAGCTTTCTTAGAGCCAGAGATGTAGATACCTTTAACCCTAGAATCTTGCTTCAAAACCTCTACAGCTTTATCGATAAGAGCTTGATGTTTTGGTAAGTTAGTGAATTTATCAACAGGATACATGAAAATTAAATTAATTCAAGCACTTTAAAGCTTTTTGAAAACAAAGATAGGTAAAATTTAAGATTGAAGAAATGTTGCTTTAAATATTGGTAAAAATGACAGTAGAAGAGTATGTTCCTGTTGAAACTCTTCATAGTTTTATGAAGGATGTTTTTGTAGGGTTAGGTTACCCTGATGAAGAAGCTCAAGTAAGTGCCGATATATTGATTGAATCTGATCTTAGGGGGATAAGATCTCATGGAGTACAGCGTCTCAGATATTACTTTGTGAGAGTTAAGGGAGGCCAACACAAAACAAACAAGTTTGAGATAATAAAAGATCAAGATGCAGTTGTAGTCATAGATGGAAATCATGGAAATGGGCATTTCATCTCATACAATGCCATGAAACTAGCTATAGAAAAAGCAAAGAAATATGGTCTTGGAATGGCTGTTGTAAGAAATAGTACTCATTACGGTATAGCTGGATATTATCCCTTAATGGCAATAAAGGAAGGATGTATTGGAATAACTGGGACAAATGCTCGTCCAGCTGTTGCACCTACTTTTGGTGTTGAACCTATGTTAGGAACTAACCCTCTGACTTTTGGTTTTCCAACAAATGAAGAATTTCCGTTTGTTCTAGATTGTGCTACATCAATTATTCAAAGAGGAAAAGTAGAAATCAATGCAAGAACAGGAGATGCTCTTGCTGAAGGATTAGTAATAGGAAAAGATGGAAAATATAAAACTGATGCAGAGCAGTTGTTGAAAGATTTTGTAAACAAAGAAGCGGCTTTGCTTCCATTAGGAGGAGCTGGAGAATCATTGTCTGGTCACAAAGGATATGGATATTCTACGGTTGTAGAGATTTTATCGGCTGCACTACAAGATGGGAAATTTTTGAAAGAACTATCAGGTTTAGATTCTGAAGGTAATAACACCCACTTCCACGTAGGACATTTCTTCATAGCAATAAATCCGGAACATTTTCTTGGTTTAGATGTGTTCAAAGCTGTAGCAGGAGCAATATGTAGAAAACTAAGAAAATCTGAAATTGCACCTGGTGAAGAGAGGATATATACAGCTGGAGAAAAAGAATACGAAGCTGAAAAATTAGTAAGAGAAAAAGGTGTTCCGATAAATAAGAGCATTCAAGAAGATTTAATCTATATGCGCGATGATCTTAAACTAGAAAAGTATGTTTTTCCTTTTGAAAAATAACTTAAGGAGAATAGAGTGGAAGGGTAATTAACCCCTCCTAGTAAAGCTCTGCTGGTGGATTATCCTGACACTGTGTGTCAGCAATGATATAGGGGGATATATCACTAATTGATACATAGAGAATTGGGTATAAAAACCCCAAGAAAAAAGAAACCTAACTGAAACTATTCTACAATAATCTCTTCGGGAGGGACGAAAGGAAACACTCTGCGAACTATGTCAGTTGCTCCAGAAAAAGAACTAATTGAACCGTCGAAGTTTTCCAATATATGACCAAATTGATTGCAAAAATCTCTATTGAAATGTTTGACTGCTAATTGCAAAATAAACGAATCACTATCACTGATAACAATTGTCGACACTCTCTTTTTTAGATCTTCAACAACTATCATCTTCTTGTCTCTAAAACTGATTTTTCTCAAATCTGTTTGAGCACCTGTAGTCTCAGCTAAGATGGTCTTAAGAGCTGAAATTGTTCCTGTTAGAAGTGTATCTTCAATTATCTTTGGTTCGCCTCTCTCTATTCTAACTGAATACAGAAGAATGCCTGATTCATTTAAAACAATCAGTTTGTTAAACTTGGTTGGAATAAGATAAACATAAAATGGATTAGCTATGAAAGTAATTGCTGTAACTCCAAAAAGTATCCCAAGTGGTATTGCTCCGTAGAATTGCAAACTTGAGTCTATCTGAATAGTCCATCTCTCAAAAATCTTTACAAAGGAGAATAGAAAAGCTACACCCATTGTAGAGGCTATTACAATGCTGATTCTTTTCAATCTCTTATATTCAACTTTTATCGCATCCATCAAAAAGACAAAGAAAGCTTGAGCCAATACAAAAGCTTGGAAAATATTGAAAATAACTCTATAAATTCTATATTCAGGAAGAAAATCTAGTTCTAAATTAAATCCAAGCTCAATGAAGTATACAGCTAAATAGCCTCCTAAAAGAAGAGTACTGATACTAAGATACCAAGTATTAGGTCTACTATTTCTGATGAGTTCAGTATAAAGAAATAAACAGAATAATCCTAATGCATAAGGAATTATATGAATCTCTTGTATAGCGCTATTACTATCCAAAGAACCATATTCAGTGGGGAAGAAAAGTGCAATCTCAATTACCGATTGTACTATAGCGAAAGAAAAAAGGCCTATAAACCAGTCAAACCCTCTGATATTGTCATGAAATCGCCTAAAAAGAAAATAGCCAAGTATGATTAAGATAATGACTATTTGACCTATTTTAATCCAAAATTCCAGAAGGTTAGACGCCATCAAAACCCTCTTTAGAATAGTATATTTTAAAGCTAACTCTTGTATCCATTGAAGAGATGTGTGTATGTCTATAGACTAGCTAGCAATAATACTCTAAGGGGAACGATTACAATAAAGAAACGCTCACACAACTATCTCATGAGCCTACCTTTATTGAAGGGAAAGGAAATAGAAAATTACGGATTTTCTAAAGGGGAGAAAAGCTACAAAGTAACAGCTGAAAGAGAAGAAATATCAAGTATCTTGCATCTCCATCAAGCATTTGCGTAAAAATAATCTTCTATTCAAGCAAGACTGTTTATTTCATTGTAACGACGAATAACCTCTTTTTTCTCTTCAATCTCTTCTTCTCGATGAAGAAGGTCCCAAACAGCTTTTTCTTTGAACTCTCCATCTTCAAAAACAGTAATAGAAGCAAGAGAAATAATCTTGTCATTCATGATGATTTTACCATCATTAACAAGATGAGTTAAGCCTTCAAGTATACCTTGGAAGTTGGTAAGGAGATTATACCCTCCCCACATAAGTTTTAAGAGACCGTCAAGATGAATAGTTTCATGTTCTTTGAGAATTAACTCTACTCTATTTTCAAAAGAATCTTTCGAAGCTTCCCTGGCCTCCTCTGGATAATCCCAAAAGCTAGACATTACTTTCAGTAGTGAGAGTTGAACAAAACTATTTAAGCACAACAAAAATTCATTTGCAGTTTTATAATAAGTCAATGTATTTTTTGTTACTTGTTAATC
Source organism: Candidatus Heimdallarchaeota archaeon (assembly GCA_023705905.1). Taxonomy (GTDB): domain Archaea; phylum Asgardarchaeota; class Heimdallarchaeia; order Heimdallarchaeales; family Heimdallarchaeaceae; genus UBA460. The sequence goes on along the minus strand of BPTK01000048.1, from coordinate 4,838 downwards.
CTTATTAAGAATTAAGAGAGAATGTTGTTAGTGAATATATTGCCAGACGATGTTTTTATTTTAGATAAAAGTGGATTACCTTACTATAGTAAGTGTTTTGGAGGAGAGACATGTAAAATGAGACCTGATCATTCTTTACAGACAGGGTTTCTAGCAGCACTATATGCTTTTTCCAAAGAATCATATGGACAACAAGAAATTAGAACAGTAGTATTCAATGACATGAAATTGCATTTCAAAACTGATCAAGAAAAAGATATCATAGTTGTGTTTACTTCTCCAATGAGTGAAAAAGAGGAAGTAGTAGAAGGACAGATGGATATGACTTTAAGAGCTTTCTTGGAACAACACGATGATGATATAGGAAGAGGATATGTTGATGCAGACAAATTTGAAGGATTTGATCAAATATTACAAGACATAGGAGTTGTAAAAACAAAACCTATGGGAATGATCAATTTAGGAGAAAAAGTAGGGTTTTGGAAAAGACTCTTCAAGAGATATAAACACTAACGTTTTTTCTTATTTTGCGGAAAGACTTAAATATAGAATTGAATAAAGTTGTCCCAGTCGATTTAAGGTGTATGATGAATAATAAAATGCTAATAAATTGATGAGTAATATGAAAGAGATAGACACTAAATGAAGGTAATTAACAAGAAAATTATCGTTATGTTTGTTTTATTTCAGTTTTTGTTTGGGTTCATGGGACCTATTGATGCACAGTTAAATCAACGCGTAACTCTCATTCTTAAGACAAGTGGTGGAGGTGTAAGACCCGATTATGGTCTTTTTATTAGTGATGACCTTGAGGAACTTAACATAGATGTGATTGTAAAAGTAGAAGAATGGACAGTGTTTATTCACACACTCTTAGAATCTCACGACTTTGATTTAGTGATCATAGGTTTATCAGTAGGTGGGGCATCACCAGACATGTATGATGTTTATGGGGAAAATGGTTCTCTTAACATGTTTGGACTTGACACAAACATGCCTTATGGAAACGATAGTGAAAATATGATGGTCGAAGGCGTCACAATTACTGACCATGAATTAAGACAACAGCATTACTATGAGTGGCAACAGCTAATGATGAATAAACTCGTTCCCATGCTTCCTTTGTATACACCCAAAACCTATGTTGCTACATGGTCTAATACTAATGGTTATGATACTCGATGGGGGATAATTGACTCTCTGCCTTATATAGAATACGCTGGGTTACATTATAGGCAAAACTCCATGAGTGAGTTTAGATTAGCAGACGCAAATTGGAAAGATTTGAACCCTTTGCGATCAGATGATACCTCCAGTACTTTTGTTTTCAATTTACTTTCCGAACCAATAGTTGGTTGGAACCCTGATTTAGCACCACTCAAAACTTCTTTAGTTGAAAATTGGGAACAAATTGATGAGTATCACTACAAATTTACTATGAGAAGCAATATTTTCTGGAACCCCTCATACAATGTCACAGAAAGAAGTGCTGCTTCTCTTCCATTAGACATTTTGACCACTCCTTTAATGACAGGTTTAAAGAGTGGTGAAGTAAGTTATGGAAATAATCAACAGGTTACAGGAAAAGATGCTGTTTTCTCATATCTTGCATATGCAAACCCACTGGTAAGTGAAGATACAAGCTATCATAAATGGATTTCAAAATGTTATGTAGATCCTATAAACCCACTAGCATTTCATCTTGAAATTGATGGAGATCCAGAAACTCCAGAAAATGAGCAATATGTAGACTTCTGGTCTAGATTACCATGGAATGTTTTACCCGAATTCTTCCTAAATTCAAGCGATTCTACAGTCTCTTACACTTCTGGAGGAGCAGAATGTCGTGGTTTCTATACTGGAATTGCAGATACTGAACAATGGGTAGCATACAGTAATTCTTCTTTTGGATGTGGTAAGTATCAATTAGATTACTACATCAAGAACTCTGTAACTGTTTTGCAAGCCAGTCCATATTGGATGAATATAGGTGTGAAAGATGGAACATCTCAAGATTTAGATATTGAAACAGTTATCATTCGTGTCATACCTGATATTTCAGTTGAATTAGCTGAATTCAAAGAAGGAGATCTAGATTGGACAGGTCTAACCTCTTTCCCCACAGAAAGAAGAGAGATGGAAGATAATCCTGATTTTACTGTTTCGTCCTTTCTCTCTCCTGCCCTTACTTTTATGGCTTTTAATCTTCGTAGAGATTATATAGGCAACGATAATAATTATATTTTCCTTACAGAACCTGGTAAAGAGGACTACACTGTTGGATGTGCCATCCGTAAAGCAATTTGTTATGCAATAGATAGAGAAGAGATAAATCAACAAAATCATGAAGGAGAGTATTTTGTTGCAAATAGCGTTATCTATCCTTATACAGCTTTCTATTATTATGATGACATAATCAAATATGATTACAATTTAGAACTAGCTAAACAATGGTTAACATATGCCGAAAATACTTTAAACCCTACAACTAATATTTCTGTTAGTTTGAGTAGTTTCATTGGAGTAGTAATAGTACTTCTCATTGCAAGTAAAAAGAAGATAAAGTCCAGAATTGTTTAATATGTTAACACCATCTATTCCTTATAGAATTAGATTGGGATGAAGTAGAGAAGTTAGTCAAACCAAGTTCTAATTTTGAAATTCCACCCTATGGGAATGATCAATCTAGGGGAAAAGGTAGGTTGGTGGAAGAGAATCTTCAGAAGGTATAAACACAAATAATTTATCTCTTTTTCTTCTATTTTTCACTAGTAAATAGATTACTTTCATTTGCTAATGAACTTTCCAATCTTAGGTATGTCTACTTACCATAAGTGTGTTGATCTGCTTGAGCTGTTTTTTCTAAAAGGGAGCAAATTTGGGGATTTGCTCTGCCTGTTATTTTAGCTGGTGGAGCTATTTTTAGCTGGTGGAGCTGGTGGATGAATCTCAACAACCAAGCAGTTTTTCCAATGAAGTGTAAATTGGGGATTACACTAATCCCATCTTATGGTGTGGTTGCAGTTGTGTTTCCGTTGGATGTATGTCTATACAGATATGAACCGTTAGTACCATTACCGTTTCCATTGCTTCCATATTCAGGAGAAACACCGTTGGAAAGGTTAACATTTCCATAATTGTTGTTTTTGAGTTTTTCATCAATACTTGCTAATGTTTTGGTAAAGATCCAATCTTCATCAATTTTCCAGTAATTTGTAGCCATATTCATATTATTAAGCTGGAATGCATAATACATACCATGTTTTCCAAAGAAGTCTAATGAACAAATTTGATAATCTTTGAAAGTGTGCCATATAATATAATTTAGTTTGGTGTCTAAATAGGGTGGAATAGCAAACCTAAGGAATATGCCGTTATTTAAGAGCTCAAAGCCTGTTTGAAATGGTGCAGTTTCTTCATGAAATAACCTAAATAACTGTGCTTTATCCTTGTTTGGAACGTTTTTGATAATATATGCTCTAGAAACATGTTGTTCAAACAATTTTCTGCTGAAATTCCATCTGGGGTTGGTGATTAGATGGTGTCTAACAACATTATAGTATTTACGACCAAAGTCTACTTTGATATGATGTTCGTTACGAGTATCGAAGAATTCTCGAAGGTTTTCAAAGATGAGCGTCTCTTTTTCAGTAAGGCTAATCTTCTTGCCTAGGTGTACATAGATATTTCTATAGTGCTTTATCAAAGTGGTTTGTTTAGTTCTAATTCCTATCTCTTCACCGTTCTTAAAGTGAGCAGTAAGATCCTGTAGCAACAGATAATGTAGTGGTTCAAGATTGTCTAGATTTACAGCTGATGGAAGCCTGGGTAAATCTTCTGCCTTTTCCTTTCTCTTTTCCCAAAAACCTACAATGTTGAAAATTTCAGGTTCATTAGTATATCTAGGTAAAGGTTCAGGTTTACTGACTCTGTATCCTGTAGCTTTGTCTAACTCATAACTGTCACAGTATTCTTTCTCAACCAAATAATCAAGAAACTTCAAAAGTAATGGTTTAGTTTCTTCAGGCATGTCAAAATTTGCTACCATACCAAATTTTTCTCCATAGAATCGATTATAGCTTCTTATGTAGTCAAAAGAAGAAAATGCCATCTGAAGGAGTGTGAATTGGTGTAGTGAAGAAATATCAAAAGTTACTAAGAAACGAGTGAGGTGTAGTCTTTCAGGAACAAAGGAAGCTAAAGGTACAGAGAGTACATCTCGCTTTTTGAGAGAGTTAACCCGTCGAATCAATGTTTGTGTAGATGTTCCCAATTTTTCAGCCATAGTGGAATATGGCTCTAACGGATAGTTCTGCAAAACCAATAAGATTTTTCTGTCTAATGGGTTTAATTGATCTATTTTTATATCTTGTTTTTCCATTTTTTTGTTCTCCATAATTTTTTCAGCTGGTGGCAGCCTGTTTGTGGAGTTGAAATGGAGGTGATTTCCAGTTAAACTGGATAGAATAGAAATCTAATAAGAGACAGATGCGAGAGACGACTTGTATGAGACTCTGATTTGTCTCTTAAATTAGACTTCTCTTCTAGACCTCTAAATGTTTTTACGGATTGTTTAGATCCGCGGTTTGACCCCTTGTTTTTAAGTTCAATTTTGCTAGTGGGTAGCCAGAATTCCTCTCGAAAAACCTGAACGGACCTATGACCTCTCTAAGGCCCATGGTTTTCCTTTCTCGCCGAGAAATTGAGGAAAGGGGGTGGGGGTTTTCTGGCGATCGTGATTTTTTTTTGTTTTGTTTAAATGGTTTAACATAAACCGCCTATTGGTTCATCAGGAAACCCATTTACTGGATCTTTCATTAATCCACCAATAGGTTCAT
>BPTK01000047.1 GCA_023705905.1 Candidatus Heimdallarchaeota archaeon | reverse complement strand
CTGGATCTTTCATTAATCCACCAATAGGTTCATCAGGAAACCCATTTACTGGATCTTTCATTAATCCACCAATAGGTTCATCAGGAAACCCATTTACTGGATCCTTTATTAGATCAAAGGTGTAATCAGTGCTATGCACTCCTTTGGTTTCCGAAATTTCAATCATTACTTTGTCTGTAGATGTGTTTAGAGCAACTGTGCTCGCAATCACTGCTACGAAACTAATTACAAAGACAACCCCAAATATTTTTTTTGCTTTCATTTTGCTTTTCCACCAGCTAAATTGAGCTTGTCTAACGATTTCTATCGTACTATTTAAGATTTGTTACAATTTTCCATATTCGAGCAATATTTGGAAAATAATCACAAACCCATGCCTTACTGAAGGTTCAGTTGTCAATCTATGAATTTGTGTCGGAAAAGCGAGAATCGTCACATGTAAGGCAAACTGCAACTTGGTTTACTTGTTTTATAAATAAAGAGCTATATTCACGCAATATGTGGGTAATATAGATTACAAGAAAAGAGCTATTATAGAACAATATTTCACTTATAATTTGTAAGATATATTCTTGATCAACTTCTCTTTTTTCTCCTAAACACAATCACTATTGTGCATATACTTATGGAAAAAATTATTGAAATCAGTGTGAGTGATGCATATTCAGTGTATCCTTCTTCTGAAGCTTTTATGATGTAATCAAAATATTCCCTAAACGGAAAATCGCTTTCATCTAAACTTGAAGAGAAAATTGCAACAATATCATGTTCTGGTATGACGCAGATTATTTGTCCTGCCCACCCAAGTGCTAAGTAAGAATCTATCAGCGGATATACCCACCATTGGTAACCGTAATGAGTTCTATCTGTTAAGGTGATTTTTCCTTCTGTAGCTTGACTAACCCACTCTTCTGAAACAATTTGAGTATCACCCCATGTACCATTATTTAGTAACAAGTATCCAAATTTAGCCATATCTCTTGGAAGTAGATGTAAGTCACTTCCACCAAAGCAAATATCTTGAGGATCTGTATCCCAGAAATAATCTGAGAAACCAAGTGCGGAAAAGATATGAGTATCAGCATACTCAAGTGTAGAAACACCTGTAGCATTTTCTATTATTGCCGATAATAGATGTGATCCCCCAGAATTGTAATTCCATGCATTTCCTGGTTCATCAGCCATATTTTGACTCAATATGTATTCGACCCAGTTTGTGCTTTCTATCAACTGTCGGAAGGAGTTCGCAGGATCATAATAAGAGATATCCTCAATCCATTCCAGTCCTGAAGTCATTGTGAGTAAATGGGCAATTGTTACATTCTCTTTTAATACAATATTTGGTACATCTACATGACCTAAGAAATCTAGGATCTTCTGATCAACACTCTCAATATATCCTTCAGCTATTGCTTTACCTATCAGAGTTGAAATAAAGCTTTTTGTCACTGAATAAACTGGATGTAATGTTTCTGAAGTATAAGCTGTTAAATATTCTTCAACTACAAGAAAACCATCTTTTACGATTAAAACACTGTCAATTGCATAATTATTATCTTCAATATCCTCAAACATTTCGACAATTCTTTCTTCATTTAATCCAACTTGTTCAAATGAAGCATATTGCCATTCTTCTGTTGGCCAATAAGTTCTATCTGGATTACTTTCTGTTAGGTTTAACTGATTATTTGATAAAGACACTATAAACAATAAAATTAGAGCTACAAAGCGATACTTACTTCTCAATTGCTCACCTATTTTGTAAAGAATAAGGCATGAACACTAATAAAAGTTAACAATATTTACCTCATATTTCATTCTTATTTTTGTGCTTCTAGATTTCGTAAAACTGCTCATACCGCATGTTTCATTTCAATTCTGCAAAATGCTTATATAGAATCTATACCTGTACCATCATTTAACAACAGAGGAAATAAAATGGTCACTGTTAGAGAAGAAACAAGCAAGAAATCAGAATTCCAAGTGAATCTTCAAATTATGATTTTGTTTGCTGCTTTTTGTTCAATCATAATCCTGTTTTTGTTTTTTAGTAGTTTTGCAATAAATGAAGCATTCAAACTATATTTGTTTGATTTTGATGGATACCATAGTCCAGGATCAAGTTGGAATCTTTATATTTTGAATATAGTAATTCAACTATACTATCCAAATACATCCCATTTACTTCTTTCCATATTACTGTTTACAGTCGCTGTAATTTTGAGAAAAAATCCTCTGAAATGGCATCAGAAAACAACTAAATTCTTTCAAAAATTACTTGTTATTCAAAGTATTCCTTTGATTCTTGCTTATGTAATGTCGAAAATTGCATCGGTTAATTCCATAGCAAATTTAATGGAATCTGCACTTGTTTTCAAATTTATTGTTGTTGCTTTAGAGATGTTAGCATTTCTCACTGCAATCATCATGATTATCCTATTAGCTACCAGAGGGTTTCCAAAGGCTTTCTTTTCTTTCAAGAAACTACCTATATATTTACTGATAACAAGCATGGTACTTCTCATAAGTTCTGGGATACTTGTCTGTGTTTCTCAATATCTGATTACGGTAAGTATGCTCTATTTTAGGACAATTTATACGCTTGGAGCAATTTTAAATCAATTAGCATTATTTCTAATACTTTGTACAGTATGCATCTGTATTATCTCTTCAATTCCTAAAGGGGAGATTAAATCTCACTTTAGAAAAGCTGCAGAAATCTCAACAATTTTACTATTATTGTCAGATTTATTAAATCGATTCTTTCTTCTGTTGTATAATCTTGTAGAGAGTTTTCCAAATCCCAATAGTTACTCTTCTTTATTGGTCTGGGATTCAATCTTGAAAAATCTAAGACTTGCGTCTTTCATCATTCTAGTTATAATGGCTTTAACTTCTCAATTGCAAAGCAAGAAATTCCTATTAGCTTCAAATTCCAACAAATCCTTTGCAACTGATCTGGTATCTTCAAGTGAAAATTCAATTGGATTAGACGACTCTATTCCAGCTGATGAATTCTTTGCTGAGCAAAGGGGTGACAAAAAGGCAACAGATGAGCAATTTAAGAAGATTTATCTCCCAATCTTAATAATACTAAGTGTAGTTTTTGTTAGTTTTATGTTTGATACAGAGATGTTTTTTTCACAATACAATTCATACTTCACATATGGAATAGCTGCTACATTGTTTTTAGCTATTAGTTTGTTACTGCTAGGTATAGTAATAATAAGAAGAACGAATTCGCACAAAGCACTCCACATTGCTTTATCTGTTTTTCTTTTTCTTACAAGTGGTTTGAGCTTAATATACTTCATTCTAAGTGTAACTCTTGGTTTCTTTTATAGCTCAGTGGATTTTCAAATGAATTATTTATATGGTTTACTTCTAAGTCCGATATTTCTCTTCTTAGTCGTATCTGCTATAATTTCGATAGTTCTATTAAAAAAACAGGGAAATACTACAAATTTCATTTCTCCATTAATACTTGCATCGATAGGTTTCTTTCTACACATCGCTATGACAGGTTTGATACTCTTTCTGGGGACAGGTTTGATACTCTTTCTGGGGACAGGTTTGATACTCTTTCTGGGAGATGTCATTAGTCAAATACCGTTTATATCCTCTATTGAAATTTTCTTTTTCATGATATACTTATTTCTCCTTCTTCCCCAATTGCTTCTCTTTTCCTCTTTGATACCTTTATTAAGAAATAAAAAGTCTAAAAATAAAAGCCAAAAAACTTTTGACATAGGAATTGTTGTCTTCTATCTAGTTTCAAAAATCGCTAGTATAACTCTTCGAAATTTAATACCTCCTGAATCTGTTGGCGTGCTTTCCTATGTCAGAGTACAAACAGGTGTCAACTTCGCTACTTCTTTACCACAAATTAATCTCATATTATATTTCTTCATTATTTTTCTCGTTTCAATGAGTTTAATTTTGAAATTATATTTCAGAGGAACCATTTCTTCTGTTTATGTTTCTAAAGATGAAGCGGAAACAGTAATGGATCGGGTAAGTAAACGAAGAATTAGGACTCTTTTTGGAAAAATGAAAAAATCTTATAGAAGTGGAAAAAATTTCTGGATGTGGAAAGGAATTGAATTTGTAATAATCTTAGCTATAATCCTAGGGTCGATTTTTGGGATAAGAAATTATTATCGTGCAAATTACCAAAATGCTCTGTTTATTAAGCAAGGTGGATATGATATAAGAGATGGAACAGCTTATGATAGCTTTTCCGTCTCCAATCAGTTCTATAATGATATGAAATACGAAGTGTTTATCGCTATTTCTGCTTCAGAAGAAGTTCGTCTGCGTATCAACTACCCAGATGACTCTTATGACCAAACCTTTTCTGGCTCGTTATCTATTAGGTTTAAGGATGTTTTCACGAGTTTACGAGTAGATGCATTGTCAACGTCTTATACCAAAGTGCATATCAGAATATATAATATACTTCTTTCTGGAGGCCAGTTTTTCGCTCTTTACTCTCCCATATTTATTGGAGTAGCCTGGATTACTGCTTCAGTCTTTCAGATCTTACATAAAAAGAAGAAATTAGCGGGCACTAAAATTGATAAATGACAAACTTCTTCCAAGGAAAACTTATTGAGTAAGTTTTCCTCAGAATTATATAGAAAAAACAAAGAGTACAAATCTAGAAGAGCTTCCATAGAATATATTTTTGTCCTTCTATTTCAAACAAGAATACTTGTTTCTCCATAACTTTTTCGATTTCTTTTATCTCTTTTTGAGACGGTCTCATACCTAAGAAATACAAATTTTCATACTGCCATTCTTTTTCAAACCAAGTAATCAGTTCTTTAATCAATTTTTCATAGAGATTAATTTCCCACCCGCTTGGTGTAATCCAGAATGAGATGCCTGGATCCTCTTCCTTAATTCCCAATTGCTCAATAACTCTATCATTGAAGAATGCAAATTTTAAGAAAGGAGCAAGTGGTTTAACAAATATACAACCATAACAAATAGTTTCATCTACATCCATTATCGTAAAAGCAAATTCCTTTTTGTCATTATGATCTCGTTCATGTCTTGCAATCTGTTCTAGATTCTCTTCTTTAGGAAATCCTTTAGGTCTAAAACCACTTTCGATTACAGCTAGATAGTCAAGCTCATTATCAGTACTTCTTAGCTGTCTTACTTTGATTTTATCAAAAATTAATTCTGCAGGAACTTTTTTATCTTCTGGGAAAAATGATAGCATGTTGAAACACGGAACAAGGACACTTAATAAATTAACTCTTTCATCAACCTTCTCTCTCTTACTCATCTATTTATCACACAAATTTTAAATATTCACAATTTAAGAGAAAATTCGATTCAGCTGAAGTGATATGAAATGAAAAGAAAAATAATTCTGATAATTTTGACTAGTTTATTTGTTTCATCGCTTGGAACTCTCCAAAATATGACACAAGCAGATGTACCAGTGTTATTTTCTATAGCTTTGCTTTCACCAAACACAAGCGCAGCACGTAATCAATGGTCACTGTTAATGGAACAACAATTACCAAAAATTGGTATTGGTGTATCCTTCCATGAATCTACTGGGTGGGGTAACATTGCCCCCCGTACATGGGCATATCCATTACTTGATGATTACATTCCAACCTATGCAGAAGGTGGTTATGACATACTTTTTGTTGGATGGAATCAGGATCTTGATTGGGACCCAACCGGTTTTTTTGATACTTCAAGTTTATTACCTTATGGTGACAACTTCTATCAATACAGCAATCCTGTATACGATGCAAAATTAGATCAATATCTAACAGAACTCAATGCAGTAACTAGAATAGGATATGCACACCAGCTTCAAGCTATGCTCTATGATGATTTACCTGCTATCTGTTTAATCTATCCACGATCACTCTTTGGATTCAAAGAAGGATTAACTGGAATTGATGGATTATTGATTGCAAGTGGCAATCACAGAGCTGAATACTGGGATGATCCAGATGATCACATAATCAAATATGCAGTACCAGCAGATCTGAAGGAACCAAACATCTTTATTGCAGAATCATTCTATGATATGCAATGGATGCAAACTGTTTATGGATCTCTCTATAAGAGAGAACAAGCCACACACATTTATACTGAAGAAATCGCACTGAATTCAACAATTTCTCCAATAATTGATAATAAAATCAATATGACAGTATTCTTAGATCCAACAGCAAAATTCAGCAATGGTGATCCAGTGTTACCATCCGATGTTAAGTACAGTTATGAGTTATTTATGACACAGGCTGTAAGTTCCACTAGCTATGGTTATCTGACCAAATGGTTTAACAGCAATGACTCTATCTCTATTGTTGGTCCAGACGTAGCAGGTGGTGAATTGCTCTTTGAATTAACTGCATTTTTCAACTTTGCTAAAGCCTTACTAACCTTTAGTATAATTGATAAAAGCACTGTTGAACCAGCAATTTCGTCATTTGGTTACGACATCTTTAATGAAGTTGCATTATCTGGTAATGTCCAAGACACTCTTGTCACATCTTGTGGTCCTTTTATGCTAGATGTATACGATTCAGTATTTAGCATCGTTAAAATGGTACCAAACCCACACTGGCACGGAGATGCAGTTAAATTAACTGAATGGTATCTAACTTTCATAGCTGGTAAAGATAGTGCTATTGCTGAATTGATTGCAGGTAATGTTGATATTGTGGATGCTCAATACTTTCCAGTACTTGCAGATTTAGCAGGCATAGCTGGTGTAGAAGGAGTTCTAGTTAAAGATCCACATTATGAAGAAATGGCTATCAATATGAGACACCCAATATTGGGTACTGGCGAACTTACCCCAGTTGGTACAAGTAACGCAGCAAAAAGCATTCGTAAGGCTATCAGTCATGCAGTTCCGCGTGAAACAATTGTAGCAGAAATTCTCGAAGGATTAGGAGCTCCTGGAGTTATTCCATGTCCAGATGCTTGTATAGGTTTTGATGAGTCTCTGGATCCTTATGCGTACGATCTTGATTTATCACGAACTTATATGGAATTAGCAGGTTATGTAACGGTTATTCCAGAGTTTACTCATGGATACTTTGTTCTACTTGGTTTCCTTGCAGTAGTTAGCTCAATAATCTTTTATCGGAAAAAGAACAAATAATAAGCCATATTTTACTCCCTTTTTTCTTTTTTTTCTTATACTTATATTTAACATATTTTCACTTATACCCACGTTAAAAGGTTTATAAGGTAGAAGTTTTACATCTGTTTGAATATTATGGTTGACAAGTGCGTTGTTTGTGGTAAACCAGAAGTTAATACTCACTGGAGCACCAAACAGACATTCTTTTGCTCATTCAAATGCTTTGCTATGCACTCCTCCAAACTACTTCTACTTTTGTCATTTATTTTCTCCGCAATATTCTTTGGTTTCGGATCATGGATAGTAATCGCAGATGCAAATTTGCTTATTTTAATACCTTTCATAACTGCCGAAGTTTTAGGGCCAATACCAGGTTTTGTAATTTCGATAATAGGTTTTATTTTGAATAGAAAAACTAGAAAAGAAGAAGCTGGTTTTGAAGTTTCTGTGAAATGAAAGAATAAAATCAAACAGAAGATTATTACATTTTTTTCCTGTAGTGTTTGTACATTTGATAATTTTCGGGTTTAAATAGTGTTCTCAATATATACTTCTGAAGCTAGCATATTTAGCACGTACGATCCCCTTCGTTCTAGCACCTGAAACCTATTCTCCAATGGAGCTAGCTTCTTCCCCTCCTCTCTTACTTTACTTTTTTAATTAAAACCCTTTAAATAAGTTCATAACTCACAGAAATATAGCAGAGTTCAAGTTGCTAATGGGGTATTGTTCTTGGAACTAGAAAAAAGAAAACCCAGATATATTAATGAAGATGGGTATGAGGTCTATCAAAACGAAGATGGCAAAGATTACATTATCGTTACTTATGATGAGTTCGAACTACAATCAAGAGGGTCTGAAGCTAAAACTGGTGATGAGTGGAAGAAATATTATGCAGAATGGAAAGATAACTATCCTGAAAACCAATTAGAAAGTTATGAGTACATTCGCATCAGTCAACTATTCGAAAAATTCATCGAAAAAGCAGAAAACATAGAAAAAAGGAGCCTATAGTTCATCCTCCAGCAATGAAAGGAATAATAGCGATTGTTTGACCATCTTGGAGGTTGTAATCTTCAATATTTTCGTCTTTAACATGTTTTTTGTCAACTTGTATTGAATAGAAACCACGCAATTTACCATCATTATAAAGTAACTTCTCTAGTGCATCACCATACATCTTTACAAACTCATCAAGTGCAACTGGAATAGTTGTTTGATCACTGAGAGTCATTTCCACCATCCTCTCTTTAGTCAAGGTACGGATTTGACCGAAACAGTGAATATAGATGATCATTAATTTGATATGCTTTTGAAATTATTTAAGTGCTACTTTTTGCCTTATTTTCTTTGTTGAAAGTGAGATTGGTAAGTTAACAATCTAGATTTAGACAAAACAGATTAACAAGTAAAAGATAGATTACAACCTTTTTACAAAATTGTCTTTGATCTCTCTGGGGTGATGAGGAATATTTTCCAACTGAATGGTATCCTCTTCAACTTTCAGATGCAGAACTTTCAATCCTTTTTCTTTTAAAGTGTCTTTGAGCATTTCTGTGATAAGATTCTCATCATCTCTCATATCATAAGATTTGACAGAATCTATACTCATTCCTTGTATCATAGCTTTATAGTCAATAGCAGATGACACTGTTTCTTGACCACCTGTTGTAGCATAGAGTTCATTATCCAAAATGATGATTTTGAGGTTATGTGGTTTAATATGTGCTACAGTAGTTAAGGAACTCAATCCCATAAGAAAATTACCGTCTCCTGTGATTACTAACACTGTTCTATAAGGTTGAGCAAGTGCAAGTCCCAATCCAATTGGAACTGGGAGACCCATGCTTCCTCTGAGATAAATTTGGTCACCCTGAAGCAGATGATATACTTGCCGACTGACATTTCCATTTGAACTAACAATTAATTCCTCACCATCTAAAATTGTGCTAAGTTTTGAGATGATTTCAGCACCCTTCATTCGCTGAGTACCCCCTTCTTAACAAGAATACAGACAGGTCTAGATATCTCTTCCATGACCTCAAGGGCATTGTCGAGAACAACCTTCCAGTTAGTTTCTTCAATGATCCAATAAGGAATTTGGTACGCATCTAGAACTGGTTTCGTAACATCTCCCATAATGCTGTGCTCAGGAAAATCTCTGTCTGGTTTAAGACCTCGATAACTTACAATGACCAAGAGAGGGATTTGGTAGAGTTGAGCAAGGGAAGTGAGAGCATCACCAATAGTGGCTAAACCAGAATTTTGTATGATAAGAAAAGTTTTACCTCCCCCTAGAAAATAACCAGAAGCTATACCCATTGCTTCATCCTCTCGAGTTGCAGGGAGATAGGAGATACGGTCGTCCTTTTCAAGAGCAATAAATAGATCTTTGAAATAAGAACAAGGAACACCAGTGGAGAAAGTGAAACCATGATCCAAGAGATGGTTGAGAAAGTAACTAGTTTCAATCATGAATATCACATTATACTTGAAGAAGAAATAAAAAAGGAGTATAAATTCTTTTTGCGAAGAAAGCAAAAAAAAGTAGAAAGATGAACTAATCAAAGAATTATTTCAGATTTTCTAAAGTCAAACTTTCAAAGTAACTAGAGATATTTTCAGTAAGAATACTAAAAACTTTATCAACGTTAAGACCGGTTTTAGCCGATGTTTCAATGTAGGGAACGTAAAAACCAGACCATTCAGAAAGTTGGTCTGCGTACTCCTGAGCATATTCTTTAGGAACAGAATAAGGAGTGGAATCGCGTAAATCAGCTTTATTACCGATTAAGACTATAGGAACGATACGATTTTTGTTGTTGCGAATAAGTTCATGTAGCCAATTAGGTAGAACTTCATATGTTTCTGGGCGCGAAATATCAAAAACTAAAAGCGCTCCAGCTGTTCCACGATAATAAACTTCACGGACTGCAGAAAACCTTTGTTGGCCAGCTAAATCCCATATTTGTAAAGTGTATTCGATACTGTTAAGAGCCATTTTCTTAACAGCGAAGTCAGCTCCAATTGTCATCATATAACCTTCCTTGAAGCTTTCACCAAGATATATTCTACGAAGGGAAGTTTTACCAACTGCTCCTTCTCCCAAAAGGGAGATCTTGAAAATTCTTTGGCTCACCATATCACCATTTCTACGTATACTTATACCCAATTATTCTATTTAAACAATTTGATAGAGGGAACCCTCTAACTGCTATTCTCATTACAATTTTATTTTCACGCTTTCAAAATGCATATCGAAAAATACACAAAGAATTTCCAAAAAATATGATTCTTTTTTATAAGTCTGGATAGTACAATTATAAGTTTTATATATAAAATAGAAATAATTTCCATAAAAACTATTGAAAAATAAACCCTAGTGTTTTTTTCTGCTTTTTATTTTAATAAATCCTTCCTTAACTGAATAACATTTATACTAAATACCTGCATAAACTTTATTAATATACAAAAGAAAAAATAGGTCGCGTGTTTTATGTGCAGGAGATTGAATGAACAAAAAGTTAAAAATGTCAATAATACTATTAGTTGTGTTTAATAGATCATAACCACTTCTTACATTTTTTTCTTTGAAGCCAAGTATAAAAAACTCATGAAAAAAACAAAAAATGAACGTGAAAAAATGCTAGAAACAACAATGAAAAAGACATATTTTATTTATCTTTTCTTACCTCTTCTACTTACTAGTTTATGTTTCTTTGCAGTTTATGGTAGTAATTTAGCATCATATTATGAGAATTATGAAGGAATAATTTCAAATAGTTTCCCGGATTATGCAATTCTTGAAGAAAATAGTTCCATTTTTCAAAATCCTAACTATAATAAAACAATCGTTATGGAAACTATATCTCTTGATGATTATTCACATATTGGTTTTTTTACATGTCAGACTATTCTAGGTTTTTATAATTCTTCAGATTATATAATTATTTGTGCACCTGTAGAATATTATCGTAGTTATGCTAACTTATCATTATCATATAATGAGATCTATTTAGAGAGTTCTTTGAGAAACGAGTTTTTTAACGATACG
>BPTK01000046.1 GCA_023705905.1 Candidatus Heimdallarchaeota archaeon | reverse complement strand
GCTCAGTCAATAGCAGTGAGTAGTAATATTCAAATGGAATAGCTACAATTACAACTGCAAACATAACGGTAAGTGTAAATGCACCTGGGAATTTTCCAACATTACATTTCAAAACAACATCAGAACTGGAATATAATGTCATGTTCAAACAACTTCTGGAATATGAAGATTTGAATGAAGATGGAGCATTTCAATATAATGAAACTGTAGAAGGAGTTCCTATGGTATCTCTGACAAGCATTCAGTGGTTGTTTAGTGGTTTCGTTACTGATGAGGTCGATGGAGTAATCCAAGCAATTCACTTTAACTTCACATCAGATGAAGTTGTAGGAATGGTCAGCCCTGATTTAGAAGTAAACTTAGCTATGCATCTTTATCTTGCTGATCAAGTTATAGATGGATATGAACTTCTAGGTGGAGCAGAATTTAAATTTGATTTATTCATTAGTGGATGGGAATGGGCTAATAATGATACACTTTTAGCTCTGAGATTTGATATAACTCCTGGTGAAGGATATGAAATCAAAAATCAATTTAATCAAGTTGTAGATACTTCACTAACTACTACAAATGAAGAAGAAAAAGTTACTCCAGTAGCAGATCAAATAAAACAAAGATTTACTATAGAAAATGATGAGAATGGAGCTTTCTTTGGTTATGCAAGCCAATCTAAAATAATGAAAGAAGAACAACTTAGCTATGGTTCTGTTAATGCTTCTGTTTCAACTACAGGCGATGGTTCCATGCAATTATATCTGAGTTTTGAACAATTTGATGAATTGCATTACGATCCTTCCTTAGGAACAGATGATTCAGGAGATTCTTCAGACGGTGTACCAGTTTCTTGGGTATCCTTCATTGCTCTACCACTTGTTGCAGCTGCAGCTTTGTTAATTTCAAAAAAATCTAAAAAGTAATAGTCATCTCTTCTTTTTTTTTCTTAAATTATCCCTCGTTTTCTTCTAATGGTACAATTTCTATCTGTCTCCCATACCTAGAGTCAATTTCTCGAATTATGCCATCCTTCATCATCTTGTCAACTCTTTCTCGAACAATCCTTCGTGAAGCTGATCCTCTTTCTTTGCGAACCTGTTCTGTTAATTGAGAGATGTTCAATCTTTCTTTTCTTTCGAGTGATGCTAAGATAGATTTTGATATATCATCATATTTCAGTTGTGGAAATCTATCTACTAATTTATCTTTTAAGCTCAATGTTTGCGATATCATGGAAAAAGGAGCTTTAGTGACTTGTAAAGAAGTTGTTAGAATTTGTAGAAGCCCCATCATTTGTTTAAGTTCAGGGTTACTATCTGAAACTTTATGCTGAAGATTATTTATTTGTAGAATTACATAGTTGATTTTTTCCTCTAACTCTGCCATTCTATTTTCTAATGGTTGATCTTCAGTAGACATTTGTTTCACCTAGTTTGGTATAGCTTTAGTTACTTTATCTTTTCTTGTTTCCTTAGATTTCTTTTTTCCTCGTGTTAATCGATACAGTTTTATTCCTTTTCGAATGCTCAGTATTTTAACTGAATTTCCGTAAGATTTTATTGCCGCTCTTCGAATATCTCTGGGAACACCACACTTCTTTAATTCTCTATTCACTCTTCCTTTATTTATTCCTCGTTTTGTCGTATTGGAGGAAAATATAAAGACGAAATACCAGGGAAGAATAAATAGCATGTAAAGAATATACAAAGACGATACGAAAATCGCCCGTCCTTTATTTGCCATTTTTCCACCGCTTAGTCGTCGTCATCGTCGTCTTTTTCTACAGCTTTTCTAACTAAATCTGAGTCTAAGGCTTTACCTATAATGTTAAATGATTCCGAGAAATTCATTACGATTTCTTTGATCATATCTTCTGGTAAACCCTGTTCCTTCAGCTGTTGGTAAAGAGCCCCTATGCCTTTTCCAAAGTTTCCTGCGATTTCTGGGTCATATAACGCTGAAAAAATATTCTTAACTAATGCTGGTACCTCTGTAGATACAACATTTAGTATCTCTCGTATTTCTTCAGGATCGTCGCCACCAGTCCTGATTTTTGACTTTTTTTTGCCTTCCTTATCGATTTCTACATCAAAATTCATTTTTTTGACACCTCATTATTGTCTAATATAACATTAAATGGTCACAAGATTTTAAGCTGCTGGCAAGAAGTGACCAGAAAGTGGCCATTATTTCGTTGATAACATAGTGAAGAGACTTTATTTAACCTTTTCGCGATTTTTTTGGTTTTTTCTAAATATAAACATCAGAAGAATTGACAATAGAAAAGCAGTAACTGAAAATCCAGTGACAATATAGAACATTATGCGTATCCCAATTGATGAAGCATCAGCTGATAACCCTAAAATAAGTGAAGATGATACAGAACCTAACAAACCTACGGTGTTAAAGATTCCAAAAGCAGTTGCTCTTCTTTTTCTTTCAGTATAAGTACCAACTAAACTGTATAGAAATATGCTGAAAACCATATACATTGGGACACTGTATACGATTAGATTGAGCCATAAATTCTCGGGATTCAGTGACATGGTAACATAAATGAAAATTTGTAAAAATGTCATAACTATGACCATAAGAATCACGTTTTTACTCTTTGTAACTCTACTAAATATTATTGAAAGGATAAAACCAATAGTCGTTACAATGATAAGATAATAGCTGTACTGAACCCACAAAGCTCCCAATTCTTCTACAAAATAGTATGATGAATATGCCCAAAAACCACCAGAACTTGCTTGTTGGAAGAATCCTATAATTAAAATTAAAATGAAGATAGGGAGATTCTTGGAGAATTTGACTGTTGTTCCATTATTCTCTTTTAATTCTACATTTTTCTCGACTTCCTTGGTTTCTTCAATTAATTTATCGTTCTTCGCAAAAATGATAATTGTAAAAGATATAGTACAAGCGATTACTGCTATAAAAAGTTGAATCGCCATAGCTGGATTTTCCACTAATTGCGAGGATAAGATGCCAGAAGCTGACTCTAAGATTTGTTTCAAGAATTCTGGTTGATTTGAACTTGTTATATTATCTTGGATCGTAGCAGCTAATGGACTACTTATGAGCCATGCCAAACTAAAGCATGCTGAAATCTCTCCTAATATTGTTTCTTTTTTCTTTGTAGTTGATAAAGTAGCATATGCATAGAAATTAGCTGTTTGAGCAGAAATAAAGATATTACCTACTAAAATTCCGATTAAAAAAGCTACAGGTGTTTGAACAAACATCAACGCGAAATACATTAGTCCTGAAGCGCCTATGCCAAGCAAAACAAATGGTTTTTTTCCGAATTTATCAGCAAAAATTCCCCAGATCCAAGTCCCAAAAGCAATTGCGAAACTTGGTATAGCTCCAACAAACCCTATTACGAAGTATGTCTCAACACCAAAAAACTCCTTTAACCAAACTGGAGCGTACGGAGCAAACATAGCGGTTGAAAATCCTAAAAAGAAGAAACTGGCTAGAATAAGAATCTCATTTCTAGAGAAATTTAACTTGGGAAACTTCTTCTTTTCTTGTACCACTTCATTTTCTGGCACAAAACCGTTTTCCCCAGTCATACACTTTTGAATAATTAGGTTATTAAAAACATTTTCAGTTTTAGCTAAAAAGCGAAAACTTGATAATGTTCTAATCCTAGAAGCTCTTGAAAGAGTGTTCGAACATCAATGAACGAAAATGAACCAATTAGTGTGAAAGACATTTTAATAGAGATGAAAACGCTCTCAGAGATATGCGTTGATCTTTCTTTTGCATCTCTACTTTATTCTGATAAATTAGTTGCAGAACAAGTTTTATTGATAGAAGAAAAAATAGATTCTCTATACAAAAAACTTCTAGATAGGCTTTCAGTTTCAATAAAGAGCCTGAATCAAGCAGAACAACTGAGAATTTACTATATCATAGGTGAGGCAAATAATATTATTTCTGATTCAGCAGCGGATATGGCTTCTCTAGTATTCATGGACTATCAAATTAAGGACGAGATTAAACTTGTTCAACAACATATGGATCAGTTAGTAGATTTAATAGAACTAGACTCATCGTCAATTCTATGCGGCAAATCGGAAGTTTCAGCGGATTTACATGATTTGATTGGAATAGATGTAATCGGTCTAATTCGTCCTGAAATAGGTGTAATCACAAAATATGATGTTGTTATGGAATGTGGAGATTTGTTGATTTTCCGAGGACCATTATATAGTGTAAACGAATTCATTGCTTTGGCTAAAGGAGAAATAAAAACTGTAGAAGAGGCAAGAGAACACATCATAGAAAAAGGTGAGGTTAAACCAGAATCCAAGTTGAAATATCACCAAGACCTTCTTGTTACTATGAAGGAAACAGCTGAATTAATTGTTGATTTAGCTTATCTTTATGCTCTTGAGGATTTACCTGATGTTCAAAATCTTATAAGAGTAAATGAAGACAAAATCGATAAATTGCAATTTGAGTTAATCGAGGAAGTACTTCGGTTATTCAAGCAGGATTTAATGGAACAAAAAACATTAATGGCTTATCTTAGAATGGCAGATAGTTTTGAAGAAATAGCAGATGCAGCAATAAAGATTGCATTTGGTGTAACAGCAAGACATAAACCGTATACACTACTTGAGGAAGTAGTTGACGATTCTTCAGAATCAGTAGATTATATACATGTGGTAAAAGATTCAGAGTATATTGGTAAAACTGTAAAAGAAGCTGAATACATGGATGATTTCTTCCAGATACTAGCTCTTAGAAAGCGAGGGCAATACTTTTTCTTTCCAAAAGATGACGTTAAAATAAAGATTGGAGATGGATTACTCATAAAGGAATATTCTAGTCCTGATGATGAGTAACTAGGAGACAACTCTTACAAATGTGATTTTATCCATTGTGTAACATCAGCACATGCTTTTTCTCTTATCTCCTTTATTTCTGTATAAACTTCATGTTTAGCATTATCATAAATTAAGTATTTTTTATCTTCTGTCTTTAGATCTTCAAAGAGCTCGTTCTCTCCTATTATCATTACATCCTCACTTCCTTTTTGCATGAGAACAGGAATTTGTATTTTACCAATATCTTCCTTAATCTCACTGTAATGATTCATCATGGCAACACCCATCCCAATAGTTCCATTCTTATAATCTATCAAAGGATCAGTCTTGTAATCTTTAACAGATTCAAGATCAGAAGAAATATTTTCTGGGTTGATACCTGCATCTCCTTTTAATTTAGGTACAATTTTTACCATAATTTTCGCGAATATTTCTAAAATTTTAGGAAATTTAGGTGTTGAAGTCCCACTTCCTGAAAGAATCAGCCCTTTTAGGTTCTCTTGGTACTTAATTGCATATCTTTGAGCAATAAATGAACCCATAGAATGCCCGATAAGAAACAAAGGAATATTAGGATGCTTCTTCAAGATTTGTTCAGTTAAAATGTGAGCATCCTCCGCAAATGTACTAAGAGTTGAAATATGATTTCGTGTTCCTTCGCTCTTCCCATGACCTCTATGGTCATGAATGAAAACTGTGAAATTTTCTTTAACTAAATGATCAATAAGATTTGCATATCTTCCTGAGTGCTCACAGAACCCATGAATAATTTGAATGATAGCTTTAGGTTTGTCTAACGTCCAAGATTTATAAAACAAGTTATAATCGCCTATTCCTTGAAAATAATCCTCTATCTGTTCCATAGTGAATAAAAAAAAGTAGTAATCCTTAAAGATTTCCTACTAAATTTTTGCGATTAAATTTCTAGAAAAGATATCATTTTTTCAGCTATACCTTTTATGGTTTCTTGAATTGCAAGTATATCATCATCAACATCTTCGATTTCAGAAACTGATAGTTTTTGTATCATAGCTGTGTTGAAGATATCATTATAAGGTATTTTTGCTATAACTGTGTTTTTCCCTTGACAGAGCTCTTCAATTTCTTGAGAAACTTTTTCGTTTATATCGGATTTATTAATCACAACATATCCAGAAATTCGAAATTGAACTAAGAGTTCCAAAATCCTTTTTAAATCATGCAAAGCAGAAATTGTAGGTTCAGTAACAACAACAGCTAAATTACTTCCAGTTAGAGAACTAATTACAGGACAACCAATACCAGGTGAGCCATCAATTAGAACAAGCTTTTTCTTTTCTTCTTTAGCAACAGCTTCAGCTGTTTTTCGTACTTGAGCAACTAGAAGACCTGAGCTTTCTTCTCCAGGAATTAAACGAGCATGAACCATTGTTCCTATCCTTGTGTCAGATTTCATATAATGACCGGAAATTCTATCATTCAACGATATTGCTTTTTCAGGACATACATGATAACAAAGACCACAACCTTCACACTTGAAGTCATCAATCTTAATGTCTTCTGTGATAGCATCAAATCTACACGCATCTCTACAAAGACCACATTTAGTACACAGATCTTCATCAATATGTGCAAGTTTTAATCCTTGATACTCGTGTTTTTCTTTAACATCGGGAGGATAGATAAGATACAAATCCGCAGCATCTACATCTGCATCTGCAAGAATTATGTCGTCTTTCAATAAATAAGCTAGAGCCGCAATTAGTGAGCTTTTACCTGTTCCACCTTTTCCGGAAATTACAGTAACTTGTTTAACATTTGTACTATTACTCATTCAAAACCATCTCCTTAATATCTGAAAATAATCTCTGAAATTTGCCTTCCCACTCAGGAAATCCTTTAACTAGCGGAATACCAACTGAATTTTGTTTGGCAATATCCATGTCAAATGGAATCTTCATTAAGATAGGAATTTTGCTTTCAATACAATATGATTCTAGTTCATCGTTTCCTATACCATCCTTATTGATTACAACACCAAATTTCATTTCAAGTTTCCTAAGAGTCTCAACAACAATTTGCATATCAGATAATCCAAAAGGAGTTGGTTCTCCTGCTAAAATAACAAAATCTACTCCATGTATAGCTTCAACCATTGGGCAAGCTGATCCTGGGGGAGAATCGATGATAACTATCTTGTCGTTTTCATCTATCATTTTTGTTAATTTACTGATAACTGGAGTAGCAAGTTCTTCTCCAACAATAAGTTCACCATAATGAAATGTTAGGTGTTCATTTTTACCCTCGAATATGTAACCTAGAGGTTTGTCTACCTCTGTGATGGCATTCTCAGGACAAACATAACTACATACTCCACAACCATGACATATTTTATCAAAAAGAAGAATTTGTCCTGGAAGATTGGCTAATGCGTTATACTCACAACTATCACTACATTTGCCGCACAAAGTACAAATGTCCGTATCTATATCTGGAATCGGAACAGTTGCTGTTGCTGTTTTTTTAATTTCTAAATCTAGAAAAAGTGAACAATTAGGTTCTTCAACATCTGCATCAAGCAAATGAACTCCTTCTAATGAAAGAGCTAAGCTTGTTGCGATTAGTGTTTTACCTGTTCCACCTTTACCAGATGCTACAGCTATTTTCATCGTTAATTTTCCCTTACTCTAATGTGCACAACCATCATTTTGGTCGGCTCTTTTCAATTTTCCATCCTTTAGAAGATCAATTGTTTCTTGGATAGTGCCAGTTGCTTCAACAAAAAGCGCTACACCTATTTGATTACAGAGTTCTATTGCTTTTCTTCCTATACCTCTACATATGATAGCTTCAGCTTTTGTGGCTAGAAATTCTGCTGGCATACCAACACCACCAAAATGATTACTCTCATTGGGGATAATTTCTAGGTTATCAGTTTCTTCATCCCAAATGCCATAAAACGGAACTCTACCAAAATGTTCTCCAACCAATGAACTTCTATCATTATTGTCTATTACTGGAATTGCATATTTCATAAAATCACCTTATATCTTACTTAATTGATTATTTTTCCACTTTTCAACTAACTCCTTCACAGGAATTGCTTCACCTTGGAACGATTCAACATTAGCTCTTTTCAAGGCATTATCTGCATTTGGACCTAAATTTGGAGCTACAACAGCAGTGACATCTTTTGAAACAAGGAATTGCACAGCTTGAACACCAGCTCCTCCTCGTGCATCAGAGGCAGGATTAGTTATAAATTCAAAACTGTCTGCATCATCATCATAGATAGCATAATAAATAGCTCGACCAAATCTTTCATACATTATTGCATTTTCATCTTTAGTTTTAACAGGTATTGCTAATTTCATTTTTTCACCTTAGTATTTTCTTCTTGTAATTTTTCTATTGGTTCTTTAACAAATAACAAAGCTTTAACATCAAAGAGGGCACTAGCTATCTTCTTATGAGCAATAGCTAGATCGCGGCTGAAAGATGCTTGTGATATACCCATTAATTCAGCAGATTTTACTTGTCTATAACCTTCATAATCCGCATAATATATTGCTGTGATTTCTTCTTTGGTTAAATTCACATACTCGATATCTTTCATGGGAATAGCTTGAGGTTTGAAAATATTACCGTCAAAGTCAACACACTTTCGCTGAATTTTTCGTTTAGTAACCATTGAATACGATTTATCTAATTGATAATATAAACCTTTAGGTATGAATAATTATTCATATTGTTCAATGAAAAAGACATATAGAAAGTGTCATAAATACCTCAAGATTCATAGGCTATAAGAGTAGTGTGATGGTTTGTCATTAAGAGGATATGTTGCTAGAAGAGTTTTGTATATAGTACCGGTTATGCTGGGCATCACACTGATGAATTTTACATTGATAAATGTTAGTCCTGGTGATCCAATAATAGTTCGTTTAGGATTAATTCATTGTGAAACTCCTGAATGTTACAACACTGCGTACAATCAAGAAGCAATAGCAATGGATTTACTTGATGAAGACATGTATACTATTCCATGGTTTGAAAGATATGTTAAATTCGTTAATGATTTGCTACATTTCGATTTTGGAGAAAGTTGGTATAACACGCAAGCGGGGAACGGTATACCTATATCGGAAATTATCATGGATCATGCACCGTATACGCTGATTCTGAATACTATATCTTTCATCTTATCGCTACTTATGTCAACAGCAATAGGAGTTATTTCAGCTACCAGACGAAGAAGTATATGGGATAAGGGTCTAACTTTTGCTATGTTGCTGGGATATTCAATGCCTCTCTTCTGGATAGCAAAACTGTTGATGTTGCTATCTTACTCGTTATTCAACTTTACAGGAGTTACAAATAAAGATGCATTCATAACACCTATTCTGTTTAATCCAGCATTCTACAAATACTTGATACTGCCGACGCTGGCGTTAACATTAGGACATTTAGTATTTATGGCTAGATTAATGAGATCACAACTGTTGGAAATATTGCGACAAGACTACGTAACAACGGCGAAAGCAAAGGGTGTGTCTAACAGAGGAGTAATCTACAAACATGCGTTCAGAAATGGATTGCTGCCAATAGTAACAATAATAGGAAACTCATTACCAGGATTGTTAGGTGGAAGTGTAATGGTTGAATCAATTTTCGGGTGGCCAGGATTGGGAACAATATTCCTAGAAGGAGCTTTGTTCCGTGACTATCCCATGATGATGGCAACGAATACAATATTTCCATTCTTGTTCTTAGTTGCGAGATTACTGACGGATATCACATATGTGTTTATCGATCCAAGGATCAAATATTAGTGATACTTTTTTTCTTCTTTCTTACTTTATTTTCCAATTTAAAGTATCACAAGATTAAAAATGATTTTTGTACAATACTTATAATAGTATCATGAAACCCTTCTGGAATAAGATTTATCGTATCTTTGTCAACCCCATTTTATTTGTTCTAGGGTTAGCAGTCTTTATTCTAGTAATAGTTGCAAAGTTTGTTTTTCTTCTTTATGAAACACTAATCCCTCGAGGTTTACGTGAAATTGTACCTCATATGGTTTTATGGCGAAAATATCTTCTCTATGCTTCCAATCTTTTTTCTCCTCCTGAGGAACTCGAAGCTATAGAACTCGAAGAAAGAGTGCATAAAATAGTAGAGAAGGAGGATAAAATTAACAAAGCTTATCCAATCCAAAGAGGAGTTGGAGAGACTTATGATCATGTTTTGATATTTGCTCTAGTCATTATTGTTTCCATTGTTGCTATTGGTAGTGCAACTACTAACTTCGATACATTTGTAGATGAAGTTCTAGAAATCTTTGGTATCCAAGATTTACAATGGTACTGGTATGTTCTTATCGGCATCGTATTTTCAACAGTTATGGGCATGCTCTCAACTATTGCCACTATTTTTGGTCCTGTTTACGCTATCTTCCATCGTTCAAGCTTACGAATGGTCAAAATGGGTGCTTATAGTTGGGGAACTATTTACCAAAAACTGGAGAACTTATTCTCTTTACCTTATATTGCATCAAAAGCTTCCTTCACTTTTTTTGATGCTCCACCTATCTCTGAGGAAACTTTCAAAGAATTTAGATCTGATGTTATGGGAGATTTCGAAAAGATTACTAACAGAATCTCTTCAATTTTGAGTTCTTCTTCTGTTTCTCTACCTGTTCAGACTCGAGAGCTCTATAACGAACTTATGACTACTGATTTAAAAGATAGGTTAGATATGGCGAGGATAACTGATTCAACTTCTAGAGCATTTTCTTTGCTTATCTGGCAAAGTGAAACAGCTATCATTCCTTGGAGAAAGGAACCTGGTTTACTTGGTTTTGCTGAAAAAAACAATCTCAGTTACAAGGATGCAAAGAATACATTTGTCTTTATAACTAAAAAACTAGAAGAGGACTTTGTCTCTAAAACATTCTATGATTCTATCCTTCTTACTGGAGCTTTAAAGGGAGTTATCAACACTGAAAAGAAATATGATTTACAAATGGATGATTTAGAATATAGCAAATTGTCATTTGCATTAGCATTAGGGACACAAAGATATATCTTAGATCACTTCTCACAAAACAAGCTTTCAGTACGGTTTAAAACAAAAATAAAAAATGTTCTTTTTGGGTTCGTTGTGCCAGTTGTTGAACTATCTTCAATCTTTATCTCCTATTTCAAACACATAGGAAACAGTTTCAAGATGAATTTCTCCAATGGATGGTCCAACAAATTTGTGCGATTCTTTTATGAAAGATTCCGGGAGATTCAGACAGGATTGAGAGTGAAAGTATATGAGGAAAAAGATGAAGAAGAAACAGAACATGAAAAGGAAAAGGAAAAATCCAGAAACATTTTCATAGCTGGCTTATTTTTCATATTACAAGTAATTCTCGCCCTACCTCTTAGTCTATTCTATTTTGCAAAATTATTCTATTTGATATTCCGAGAAATCTTTAGAAAGAAGAAACTTGAAGAAGTAAATAAGAAGAAATTCGAAAAAGAAATAGCAAAAGAATCTCTCATTACTATGTATAGCGAAATCTACTCTAAACTTGTTTTAGATACTTTTAACTATACATGAAGCTGAAACAAGAAATTAGTATGCTTGTCTTTATTCTCAATTTCATGTTACTTGTAAATGATATCTCTGGTTATATCAGCTAATGTTTCAACGTTAGTCATCTTCATTGCTTTGGCTAGCGTTTTTTGATACCATTCATAAAGTAATTTTACTCCTTCTATTCCTCCGCCTACAGCTGCACGTACTGTATCTCTGCCTATTAAGACAGCTTCCGCACCGATTCCTAGCATCTTGAGCACGTCATAACCATTCCTTATTCCACCATCTACAAGAATTCTTGTTTTTCCTTTAACTGCATCTACAATTGCTGGTAGTACTTCAGCAGTTCCTGGAGTATTATCAAGTACTCTTCCCCCATGGTTGCTAACAACTATTGCCGCTGCTCCTGCTTCTGCAGCTGCCACAGCGTCTTCAGGATCCATAATGCCTTTGATGATTATTGGTAATTTAGTTGAGTTTACTAATTCTTTGATATCTTCAGGAGTTTTTTTGAAAACAGGCTTGTTATTTGCTGCCATAATTGTACTTCCAGAACCATCAACATCAGTACCTACAGCAATCGCTCCTCCATCTTCATACATCTTGAAAACTTTCTTAAGAACTTCTTGATCTCTTGGTTTACTTATTTTTACTCCCCATCCACCAGCAGCTTCACATATAGCATCATAACAAGGCATAAAATCCCAATTATATGTGTAAGTATCTCCTCTCCAACCAATAGTTCCTGCTTCTTTAGCTCCTAAAACAGTTACTTTGCAGAACTCTGCTTCAGTAATCACAGTATCTCCTCCAAAGGAATTTACTCCTGTTAATGAAGCACCCATAACTGGTAAAGTTAACTTGTTACCAAAGAAATTGTATGTTGTATCAGGAGTGTAATTTTCTCCTACTACTCGCATTTTCAATTTAATTGTTTGTAGAGCATTGTAATTGTTTTTAAAACTTTGACCAGAACCTACTCCACCAAAACCGATTGATTTTCCATATGCATTCCTTTGGCAGACTCTATTATCTGCACCATCACAGTGCTTATAGACACCACAATAACCTTTCATTTTTTGTCTTGCTATATCTCTATGTTCTTCAACAGACATTCAATTACCTCAGAAATCTAATTGATTTAATTATATTGCTCATCTTAAAATTCTTTCCATTTTTCAAAACTAAAAAAATGTTGTTGTAAGAGATGCAAAATATTTATAATTTTAACACATATCGTTCTTGATTTAACAAATTGTTTAGTTAATAAAATAAAAATAAGGTGAAACAATGAAAAACAAAAAGATAAATACGAAATTAATTACGATTTTAAGTATTCTTTTAACTATTTTTTTAATAAGTGCATCTTCACTTAATATAGTTAGAACACAAGCTCTAGTAGAGGGAGAATATAATCAATACAACACAGATTCTTTTGGAAGTTCTGCTTGGAATTGGACTACTACTGAAGTCGTTTCCACAGAAAGTACATGGACGGCTATTGATTCTTCGATTGCTATTGATTCTTTAGGTAATGTTCATGTTGTTTGGTCTGATGACACTGATTATGCGGGAAGTGGAGCAGAAGAAGATATTTTCTATAAAAAGTGGGATACAATAACAAATTCTTGGTCTCTAACTGAAGTATTAACTGTTGATAGTACTACTATATCAGATTGTTATCCATCTATGGCAGTTGATTCCTCAAACAATATTCATGTTGTTTGGCAACAAGCAGATTCAGAATTTGGTACTGTTGAAATTTTCTATAAACGGTGGGATAAAGGTACTATCTCTTGGAATGATACTGTTTTTGTTTCTACAGAGAGTGGTGATTCTATTCTTCCTTGCATAGCAACTGATAACCTTGGAAATGTGCATATCGCATGGGAAGATTATACTAATTATGCTGGAGCTGGAACTGATTTGGATATTTTCTACAAGCGTTGGGATTCTCTTTCAGCTTCTTGGTTAGTAACAGAAGTAGTTTCCACAGAGAGTACTGCAGACTCAAAAGAGCCTTCACTTTGTACTGATTCTCTAAATAATGTTCATATAGTTTGGGAAGATGATACTAGTTATTTAAGTAGTGGAACTGACTCTGATATTTTTTACAAACGCTGGGACTCTTACTCCTCCTCATGGACCATTACAGAGGTTGTCTCTACAGAGAGTATTGATACTTCTATTATGGCATCTATTGAGATAGACTCTTCAAATAATGTACATGTTGTGTGGGAAGATCTTTCAAACTATGCTGAAAGCAATACTGACTGGGATATCTTCTATAAGAAAAAGAGTGTTTCTAGGAATACTTGGTCTTTAACTGAAGTAGTATCTTTTGAGATATATGAGCATTCTAATGTTCCTGCTCTTATTACAGACTCTTTGAATAATGTTCATATTGTTTGGAGCGATGTATCTGATTATGCAGACAGTGGCTCTGATTGGGATATCTTCTATAAAAGGTATGATGTTTCATCTAATTCTTGGGCTTTAGCTGAAATAGTTTCTACTGAAAGTACAAGTAGTTCAAGTAATCCATCACTTGCTATTGATTCTTTTGACACAATTCACTGTGTCTGGGAAGACACAACTGATTATGCAGGTTCTGGAGCAATTACATCTGATATATTTTATAAGAAATTCACTGGTTCTCTTGCTGCTCCTGAACTAGCCTTCATCGTCCCTAATCCTACAGAACTAAGTAGTGTCTCTTTAGTGTGGGATGATGTTGATGGAGCAACAGAATATTATATATATCGATCAATTTCCTATATTTGGTCAGTGGAAGGGTTAACTCCAATAACTACTGTTGTTACAATCTCCTATATCGACTCCCTTCCCTCTGAAGGTTACTACTTCTATGTGATTGTAGCTAGTGATGGATTAAGAAACAGTACTCATTCTAATTGTGAATATATTGAATATAAGCTTCCTACCTTACACGAATTTTTCATCATTTCGAGTTTGATTATTGGTCTTCCTGTCCTCTTGTTTGTTGTTACTAGAATCCATAAGAAAAAATCTAAAATGAGCTAGTTTTTACTAGCTCTTTTTTTTATTATTTTTGTTATTCATTTTAATAACCTGACTGTTACTTATCAGAAAATTCTATTTTATAACTATAACAATTCGATTTAACATCATACTCACAATTCTCCTTCCTACAACCTAATATTTAAATGAAAATAAGTTTTATTCAGAGCTAATGCAAAGTATCTTTGAATACTTCGTTGAACGTTTTACTCACCCATTACAAGATTTATTAAAAGAATCCATAGAAGAACAAGTTGAAGCTAATCCAAATGATAAATTGCATAAGGGGGTAGTATTAGCTCTTGAATATGTTATAAAAAACAAGGGTAAATTTGGCGAACAGGAGATTTTCGATTTAGCAA
Organism: Candidatus Heimdallarchaeota archaeon; assembly: GCA_023705905.1. Classification (GTDB taxonomy): domain Archaea; phylum Asgardarchaeota; class Heimdallarchaeia; order Heimdallarchaeales; family Heimdallarchaeaceae; genus UBA460. The sequence goes on along the minus strand of BPTK01000046.1, from coordinate 7,921 downwards.
GTATGAGTTGTTACTTAACTCAAAAGATGAAAGCTAATGAAGAATTTCTTAAACTTCTGAAAGAAGTTCAACACCCCTATATAGATCTATTTGTGGCATATTTCGAGGAAAATCCGACTAACTATCTTGAATCTCTGAATAAAATAGAAAAGATAACAAAGTTGCTTGAGAAGAGAAAAGACTATTCGGATGAAATGAGAGCTAATGTACTGGAGATTCATAGTTGGGTTTATGGTCAACAAAGTGACATTGCAAAAGTCAAAGAGATTTTTAAATATGTTAGAAGCCGAATAACGGAAACTGACAATCTTGTTGAGCAATTTGGTTTACAAGAAAGTTATATGAATTGTTCTTGGTGGTTTTTGCACTCTGGAGTGGATACAGACTTTGATGAAATTTTTACCTTTATTGATCCTTATGTCGAAAAATTTAGATTTTACAAAACAATAACAAGTTACCTAAATGTTAAAGGTGGTGTAGAAAGCTTCCTGGGGGATAATCAAGAGGCAATCAAGAGTTTCGAGGAATTAATCAAAGTACATGAAGAATACAATGATGACTATAGACTCTCTATAGCAATAGGCAATCTTGCTGAAGTTCATATGGTAATGGGTAAATCAAATCTTGCAAAGGATATGATGGAGAAAGCAATCAATCTTTACAAAGAAAGCACTGGAAAATGGCCTTATCTTTATCTAACTGAACTCGGAAACATGTACTATTTATTAGGTGATGATAGAGCTGAAGAATCATTTTTACATGCATATGAAATTCAAAGAAAAGAAAGATCAATGCATAAAGCATTCATCATGTATGAGCTTGTGCATTATTATCTTAGAACCGAGAATCTTTCTGAAGCTAAAAAATATCTAAAGGAATTAAGATCTCTTTCAAAGGAACTAGAAGCCCCTTCGATCAATGCCCGGGTAGATTATCTTCGAGGCTTTCTTGAGATGTTAAATCACAACTTGTCGAATGCAGCAGATTACCTTCAATCTGCCCTTGAGCAAGCTAAACATACTCGAGATATTGAATTAATCCTCTTCTGTAACATTCAACTCTCTGTTGCTTATCTGTGGTATTATAGATTGCTTGAAAACAAAGAATCACTAAATCTTGCGTTAAGTTATATCGCTACTGTAAGGCAATTAGCTGTAGAAAATAATCATAATCAAATTCTAACTTCTAGTCTGATGATTTGTGCAGTCCTTTGTTCAGTTAATGGAGAATATGAGAAATCGCTTGAGGATATCAAAAAAGCTCGAGAAGTTGGCAAAGACATAGATTTTGAAACACTAAAGAAAGATTTGGATAAGATTGAAAACGGTATTCAAAATGCTAGAAATACAGGATTATTAGAAATTGCTGGGCAAAATATTATTGAATATATCCTTCCACAATTTAAATCACTATTATCTTTGAAGCTTATACAGAAAAAAAGAAAGGATGTTGAAGTCCTTGGTCTTTTAATTATCTCAGAAAGTGGTATCCCTATTTTTTCAAAATTAAAAGATAAGCTAAAAGCAAATGATTTGTTACTATCTGGACTTTTAATGGCTATTACTCAATTTGCGGAAAGCATTCTAGTAGGAAAGGAAATCGGGAGACTCAAGGATGTAAATTATGAAGATTTTTGCATAACTTTACAAGCAATAAAAAATGGGTTAGTTGCTGTAATTGCCTCTGAAGTGAGCTCAGAAATACGAATGTGGTCAATGGCCTTGGCTAACAGAATTAAAGAGATACCTCCAGTAGCTACAAAATTTGTTTCAGATGTTCCAAACAAAATAGAAGATTTACTCGAAGAAGTTAATCTTTAGATTTCTTTCTATCATTTTAGAAATCATTAAAAAAGAACACTTTCTATTTAACTCAATGCATCCTGAAAAGAATGTAAAAAAAAGAGTTGCTTTTGTTGAAACACCTTCAACTATAGCTGATGTAATGGTTTCTTTGATCAGTGATAGTAAAAAGGAGGACAAAGGCATCTCTATATTGGATACAGGATGTGGAAATGGTATATTTCTAGAAAGTTTACAGACAATGAATTATACAAATCTAGAAGGTATCGAAATCGATTCAAAATTATATGAACTCTCTTTGAAGAAAATTGTGAATGTGAAGCTTTACAATGAGGATTTTCTAGATTGGAAGAACGATTTAGAATATGATGTTATCATTGGCAATCCGCCCTATGCACATTATAATTCCCTTCCTGCTGAAATTCAGCCAAAAGTCAAGAATATAGTTAAAGGTAGAGAATCAGACATTTACTATGCATTCATCATTAAATCAATTGATTTACTCAAAGAAGGAGGGGAACTAATATATATAGTTCCATACGGTTTTTTCTACAATACATATGCAAAAATTGTTAGAGAGAAAATAATCACTAATGGATATTTTGAGATTCTAATAGATCTTGATGAAGTACGGTTGTTTGAAGGGGAGAATCCAGAGACAATAATTTTCAAATTTGTGAAAAAGAAAGAGAAGAAAGAAAATTCTATGAAGGTTCTAAGAATACTAAACAAGAATTTACCAGTTCATGAAATTCCTAAATATGCACAAGATTCAATAGAAAATCAAAGAAAAAATGATGTGTTTGACTATTTTGAAAAACCAATGTATGCTAATGCAGAGGAAATTTGGACAACGTTTCCTGAGATTAAAATAGAGAATTATGTGCTTCTTAAAGATGTTGCATGGGTAGGTGTAGGACCAGTATCGGGCTTTGATGAGGCTTTCAGATTAAATGAAAATGAAGAATGCAAATTTAGTGATACGGAAAATAACTTGATCATAAGAACTATCAAAGCAGTAAACTGTGTTGGCTATTGGACTGAAGATTTAACAAATTATATCCTTCTAGATAGGGCTATAAAATCCGAGAAAGAACTGGTAGAATCTTTTCCAAATATTGCTCAAAAGATAATGAAATTCAAAGAAAAAATGAAATCCAGATATCTACCAGGCAAAATGCTTTGGTTTCAGTGGCAGGCATTGAGAAATATGAAGGAATATAAGGAATTTGCAGGTAGGTATAAGATATTTATCCCAACATTAGATAGAAGCAAAACAAACAGATTTAGTATGAGTGATGAATTTCTCTACGCTTCAGGAGATGTGCTTGCAATTATTCCTTTAGATATCGATCCGCACTTCTTAGTAGGTTATTTGAACAGTAATTTTTTCCGAGATTATTATTTTTCAGCTGGAGCTAGACGAGGTCATAGAATTGCATATACCCAGAAGATTATGTCTAACATTAGAATACCTGTGTTTCCTAAAAGGACAATTGCTGAGATTTCTCAAATAGTGAAAGACCTAATTAGAACAAGAAATCTTACTCTAAGAGCAAAGATAGACGAAATAATCATGAAAAATCTACCTTAAGTTACTCAATTTTAGTCCCTAAAACTTTTAAATTGTTCATTTTTTCACATTATGGGTTAGGATGGAATCTGGGGAATCACAGGTTATAGAAGATTGGCCATATTACGAAGTTGTTAGATTCATCCTATATCAGCAATTTTTCAAAAAGCCACATTTTATTATTGATAGAAGAGCAGAGAGTAAAATCAAAGTAAAGGGTAGTGGGGAGGTAATTAGGGAACTAATTCTAAAAATCAAAAATATTAGTTATTTATTTGATGAAGGGAAGGAAGAAGAATTCATCAAACAGCTTGCTTCAAAATTTAATATAAGAGTTAAGGACATTTACGATCAGTATAGAGAGAAGATATCAAACCTTGAAGAGATTCAGAAAAAAGACCGCAATTTCATGATGATGATTGCAATGAGTGTGATTGTATCATACTTCCAGAAAAGATCCACTAAATCTACTCACAAGTTACTTAAGGAGGTTGTAAACTCTAGTATGGATTCAAAATTGTTTACGAGGGCTTTGGATTTATTATATCAAAAAGCAGATGTGGACTTATCACTCTTACAAAATTTAACTATTCTTATGAAGTATGCAAAATTAACTAAAGTAGAAATATCTGAAAAACACCTAGATAAGAAGAAGAAGAAAGTTATAAAGAAATTAATAATTGAATCTAAAATGATTTAGTCTGGTTATGTCGTTCAACGCTCATTTTCTTGCTCATAAATAAATGCAAGAAGCATTTTAAGAGTAATTTTGACAACTTTTTTCTTGAATCTTCTCCTTGAATTAGTTCGAATTAGAAACATATAATGCTTATTCTTTTTTGCTGTTGCTATACCTACAAAAGCAGTACCTGTTGGTAGAGAAGATGATGAGTCACCAGGAGGAGCTATGCCTGTTGTTGCAATGCCAAACGTCGTTACTGTTTTTTTTCGTACTCCTTCCGCCATAAGTACAACAGTTTTACATGAATAGACACCAAATTCTTCTAAGGAGTTCATTGGAATATCTAATTCTTGAAACTTAGCTTCTATTGAATAAGTTATGTAACCATTTGAAAAATAATTTGAACTTCCAGCAACATCAGTGATTTTGCTAGCTAAATAGCCACCAGTGCAGGATTCAGCTGTAGATAAAGTCCAGTTATGTTTTGTTAGAATTTTTCCTATCTTTTTCTCAGCTCTCATTAGTTGAGTATAGTATTAATAGTTAATAAAATTGTTTCAGAAATGGCATGCTTCTTTGATGCTCTTATTTATAGTTTTAAAGAAATTGTGATTCCATCTCTCAATGGTATAATCATAGATATAACTCTTTTATCCGAAAATGCTAATTTGTTATACTCTCTTACTCCTTCTGTCTGATGATCTTTTTCGTTTTTGCTAGCTACCTTTCCATACCAGAGAGTATTATCTGTAATCAATACTCCTCCTTTCCTTAGCTTAGGTACAGAATTTCTGAAAGCTTCAGGATAATCTTCCTTTTCTATGTCATTGAAAATGATATCAAACTTTCCCTCTGTTTCATCTAGAATTTGCAGAGCATCTCCTAATTTGAAATCTATCCTAGTATATATTTCTGCTCTCTTGAAAAACTTTTCAGCAAGTTGTTTATTTTCTTCTTTAAAATCTGTACAGATTATTTCTGTTGTCTCATCCATGCCTTCTGAAAACCATAAAGCTGAATAACCAAAACCCGAACCTAATTCAAGAATTCTTTTAGCTTTCAAAATATGTGCATATTGATTAAGAAGTTTACCTACTAAAGGCTCAATAATTGGAAAACCTATTTCCTTTGCATATTCTTCAATTTCTTTAAAAATATTGGAACGATTCTCAAGAAGATTGTTCATATATTTGTCTATTTTAGGATTAGTAATTTCCATAACATAACTACTCTTGTAACTAATAAAAATCACTAGGTAGAACAAAATTAAATAATTGTCTCAGAGACAAACTTATATTTAAGAAAAATAGAAGGTGGTTGGTAATTTAATGACCTTTGCAGATATACATGTTCCCGGAGAAATAGTCCTTGAAACTGGAGGAAAGTCTGAAAAAGACATTTTCCTATTCACTCTTAGCACCTGTCAATGGTGCAGAAAAGGAAAACAATGGTTGAAAGATCAAGATTATAGTTTTAGATACTTAGATGTAGATTTACTCCCAATTGAAGAGAAAAGAGAATTAAAACGAGCTTTAATGAGATTTTTTGATGCGACTATTCGTTACCCTTTCATTGTAATTGATGGTAAGGATTTTTATGCAGGTTATAACCCTGAAAACTGGGTTCCATTACTGGAGTAGATGATTGATATGAAGAAAGAGAAATCAATTGAAGACGTTCATGCTTATGTAAAACGTGTAGCAGAGAAAAGAGGTTGGAAACTAAACCCCAATACTGATGGGACTTTAGATATGCTTGTTGATGGATTGAAGATCTATTTCAATAGAGTAGGTTATTTCAACTGTCCTTGTAGAGATTCTTTTGAAGATATGGCTACAGATCGCGATATTATTTGCCCTTGTAACTATGCTGAACCTGACATAGAAGAACATGGACGATGCTACTGTGCGCTTTATTTTGATCCAGATTATGATTTTTCAATACCTGTTGAAATGATACCAGAAAGAAGAATCGAACCAGAATGGTAAAACTGGTTTTTCTCTATTTTTGTTTTTCAAAACTAATTAATTCTAAATTTGTGAAATTTTAGTTGCAAATAGAAAAAATTAATAAAGTTCCATTTTTCTCTAAATTGATTTGAAATGGATAACATAGGCACTTTTGAGATTAAAGATTTCAAACGACAAATGAATGTAGAAGTCGTTGAAATGTCTCGTTTCAGACATTATATCTATGGTGTGGCCGAGTTAGATGTCACTGAAGCAAGGAAGATTCTAAAGGCATACAAGAAAAAAACAGGCGATACTATTTCTTTTTCAGCTTGGATAACTAAATGTGTTGGTCAAGCTATTAGTGATAACAAAATAGTTCATTCTATGAGAAAAAAGAAAAAACTCATCATTTTCGATGATGTAGATATTCAAATACCAATTGAAAAGATAATTGATGGGAGAACTTATCCCTCTTTGTTAGTTGTACGAAAAGCTAACGAACAGAGTGTTTTAGAAATTCACAATAAAATCAGAGCTATACAAAAAGTAAATACTAATGAAGTCTCATCAGAAGTTTCAAGAAAGAAGTTTAAAATGCTTTACAGATTCCCCAAATTTATGAGAAAAATTATTTTTTGGAATAGGTTACAAAAGGATCCATTCATGTTGAAAAAGTTAAGTGGGACTTGTCAAATAGTTTCCATAGGGATGTTTGGACCAGGAAGAAAAGGCTTTGGAGTTAATGTTGGTTTTCTACCTATCCACATTGTCTTAGGTGGTATTTCTGCTCAACCACGTTATGAAGGTGAAAAACTTGTCAAGAAGGAAATATTGAGTATAATGGTAAAATTAGACCATGTCACCATAGATGGAGGACCAGCTACTCGTTTTGCTGTTCAACTAGCAGATTACATCGAAAGCGCTTATGCACTAGATGAATTCAAGTAAATATCTGTTTATTCAAGAAAAAAAGAATTCTAAGTACTCAAAACTTCTTCTTTTTTATGTTTTGTTCCCACATAGAATAAATCAACTTGGAACTAATGCAAGTGTTAAAATTTGTTCATTGTATTTGCAAAGATATATATTTTGAAGAAGACAAATTAAACTAGAAATGGTTGAAGTTTACGTAATTATAGGAATAGTAGTTGCTGTATCTCTCGTCATATTGATTATTTCACGGGTACCTTTTACTAGAAAGATGGGTAATCAGATGAAATATTTAAAACAAAAAGTTGAGCCCCTTCAAACAAAAAGGATTTATTACAATTATGGGTTATCTAGTTGGGTGTCAGAACTTGAAAGCGTTGACACAAGTGACTATGAAACATATTTTGATTATGCTGACACTGAAAAATATCAAAAAAAGGGTAGAATATACTCCAATAAAACTGGCAATTACATAAATCCAAAAAGCGAATTTAAATCAAAAAACACTTTGAAATCCAAAATGCTTAGATACCAAGAAATCCTATTTCAGGCTGAAAACGAGAAAGAAATAGATTTACTTAATGATGAGCTATTTTCCAAATTTGCTTCAGTTCATCCGTGGTTAATAGAAAAAAGCTCTTTTAGACAAGGTCTGGTTTTTAATTTTCATCCAAACAACCCACTTACAAATGTCAAAGGCTCTTTAATAGCTTTCACAAAAGAGAAGAACCTAATGTACATAGGTTGCTTAAAGAAACCATTTTCCATATCTTTTGAAATTCAAAAAGTAGCAGAAGAAAAAAAGAAATTTGTTAATATCTCTGAGTTTCAAGATATACTAGGAGATGATTATTTTATCCAATCGAATGTCCCTGCTGCATTTCTAGAGCTTATACAAGATTCAGTAGTTGGAAAAAAGTTGAAAGAAATTTTGCAGATCGGAAGAGCGTCGTGTAGGGAAAGAGTGTAGATCTCGGTGGTC